>JACZYK010000274.1 GCA_022571135.1 Bacteroidota bacterium | reverse complement strand
GCTTAAATCGACAGCTGAGAGAAACGTACAGCCTGAAACAAGTCGTATGGGTGGAAGAAGGTCTCGCTGACGACGTTCAGACCTTTCGAGTGAAGCCCGAATATGGAGGCGCTCCGCTCCCCGGAGGCGTCTTCACGCTGATCGGAACGGGCGGGCATGTCGACGAGTGCTGCCGTTTTGTAGGCCCGAACAGGGTGTTGCTGGCCCAGGTAGAGGGAGAGTCGGTCGATCAGATGCCGCCTCTGGAACGTATGACCCATTTTAATATGGAGGCCAACCTCCATTTCCTGAGTGCACAGCCCGATCAGGACGGTCATCCGCTGGAGATTGTCCGCATGCCGCTTCCTCCCAGTCTGATCTATACGATAGACGAGCGCGACCCGATGTACAGCGTCATTGATCAGCTTCGCGGTGTTGTACTAAACGGTCCCATTCCCGTCGTCCTGGCAACGAGTTACTGCAACTATATCATCAGCAACGGGGTGATCTGCCTGCCTAAATACTACGAACCCGGGATGGACGATGCGTTCAGGGAAACCGACGAAAAGGCACTCTCCGTCATGCAGGGGCTGTTTCCCGACCACACAATCGTGCAGATCGACCCGAAGCCGGTCAACGCAGGCGGAGGAGGCATGCACTGCATAACGAATAATCAGCCGGCTTGAATAAAGACCATAGCTTCCCGTGCTCTACGGACCGTTCGAAGGGATGTCGCTACTCATTCCGACACCCCGCATCCATCAATTGCAGTTCGTTGTGCTCCAACACAGTACAGACCGTCTTGAGCTTGATCAGCGGATTACTGGGAAACATGCCGATACCCATCAAATGAGCAATCGCAGGGGGTGCGTTGAATTGGATCTTCTTGGGGTTCGATACTACTGCGTCTCTCGCTTTCTCGAGATGAGCCTCGACGGATTCCATCATCCAGACGTAAGCCTCTTCACGCGACTCGCATTCACTTTCGACGAGTTCCTTCCAGTTCGCCCGGACTCTTTTGAGCGACAGCCACGCCAGGGACTCCGGATCAGCGTCTTTCGCCATCACCCCGGCAGACTTCTCCAACGAGTGCACTAGTTTTTTGATTTCAAGGTGCCGGCCCACATGCATTTTCATATGTATGACTTCACCTCCGAAAACCTTGTACAGGGCTTCGTAGGTTTTGTGGTAGTACGCACTCTCATGGTAATCCGCAGGCGAGTTTCGATCCACTACAGTCCGCGCATCGGCCTCCATGATGATCTCCATGATCGGTAGAGCGAAGTAGAAATACTCGTAACGGGAGATCCCCATTCTATCGGACACGATCGTTGAGAATCCGGCCACCACGGCACAGGATGCGATCGCCCCGGCGTCAAGAAAATCCGCATATACGTCTACGAAATCAAAGATTATATCCGCGCTCGCTTGAGGACTCCATCCCGTTCCTACAGTGGGTGGTAAGGGTTTGAACCCGCGGAAGCGATCCAGATAATTCCATCGCCGGGCTCTGTCGTACCGCCGGTATTCCCTAAGCGTGAATGGTCGAATCTGCTCCTGCGTCAGGCCCTGCTTCTTCCATAACGGCTCGAATTCCGTCTTGTCGGTATCGGCGAGATCATAACCGGTAAGCTGGTAGTAGTTTTTCAGGAAAGCCTCCCAAAACGTGCTTCCGTCCTCGGCTCCGTAAACCTCCATGAATGCATCCGGATTATGCGGCAGGTTGAGAGCCACCGTCGCCACGATCGTTTTGTTGGCGGCACAGTAGGTAAACCACGTCTCGTCGGTCTTCAGGTAGTTCCGTTCCAGGATCCAATCCCGGTAGAACATGAGCGCCGTATTGATGTCGACTGCCCGGAATTTCGAATTTTTGTACTCCTGCGGAAACCTGACGCCGTAATTGAGAAACTCGTCTACAAGGTGAAAATTCTGATTCAGAGTCGCCTGGTCGACACCCTCCAGGGACAGAATCATGACGTTGGCGGGATATCCGTAGTCCTTGTCAGATTCGCCATCGACACCCCATTCCCGATGGTGGTACAGCGGAGGTGCATTCGATGTCTTTCCTAAACCCAGGTAGGAGCCGAGGTGCGTAATTCCCATCTGGATTTTGTCGGAATGACGAGGATCGGCGAGTTGGGCAATCGACCCCCTGTTCTGCTCGGGATGGATGAAGTATATGAACGCATAAATCGGATCGGTGGGCTTGAGATTCATCCGTTCCCTGAGAAACGTATCGACCTCTGTCGAAGCCCAGGTTTCGGTTCCGTCTGAACGCGATACGACTCCATAGTCGTTGATAGGTAGGAAATACATACCAATCCGGTTTTCCCCAACTTCATACTGGTAATCCTTGACGAAGAAGCTCTCACCCGTTTCCAGGAGAACCTCTGTCGAACCGAAGCGCTCGCGCGAGACATCATAGCGCCCCAGCGCTTCATCGGTGACCTCATATGGACCCGGGAAACTGGATTCTCCCCGATAGTGGATGATGGGATTCCGATACGTGTCTACTTTTTTCATCTCGACCTCGAGTTTCTAGTTCAGGATAACCGGCGGTGCGTGCCTGAAATTGAGAAATCCGATGGCGGTCAGGCAGTAACCGTAGTGTTTCGTCAGGTTCAGGTGGTTATGCCAATACTCTTTCTTGCCGTGATGCTGGACGTTCCGGATCTTGAGTTCGTGGTCGAGTGATTTATCCAGCCACATTCTGGCAGAGACTTCGGCAATGGCATCGTCTATAGGAGCGTCGAAAAGCTGGATGTACTCAGCCGCATATCCGCCGACAAGCTTCTCCTCGTTGTCCTGTACCCAGATGATCCCGATTCCGGTCGCGATCGACTTGTACTCCGTAAGGTCAGTGCCACAGCCCGCCATGATGGTCTCTAGTACCGCGCCGTGGTAGAATTGATCTGTAACATCATCGACCTCGACGATCTTCCCGTACAACTCTGGTGGTAGCACCGAGGTGTAGAGCATGATGTTGAAGTCCTCGATTTTCGCCTGTCTCAGCGCATTGTCGTAGGCAAACGTCTCATAGGGTTGAGGAGGTATACCTTCATCAGACTCACCTGCACCACCCGTGACAAAACCGAGTGTGGGAATTCTAGGGCCGAAGTATTGCATGATCGATGGGTGTTTAGGGTGAGGCCTCCATCACGCTCTCGACCACGGATATTGATAATCTTCTCCCATTGACGGAAGCCGATCCCGGGTCGAACGTAGGCTCGGGATTCTGGGAAATCCCGTTTGATACAAATGATGATCGGAGGCTGGGTTGTGTATGATTACTGCTCACCTGGACATCGACTCATCGTCGTCAGAGCGGTCGCCACATTCGGAAGGCATCCAGTGCGTTCAATAATCGCATCGAATGATACCATAAAGCCTGATCCGCTGCAATTCTTTTCAGACCACAAAATATTTCGTTGTCATTTTCCCATTCTGC
>JACZYK010000273.1 GCA_022571135.1 Bacteroidota bacterium | reverse complement strand
GATCAGATATTCGCTTATCAGGGAAGCGACTCGAATCCACGCTTCATCTATGCGCTGAACAACAAGGGCGACGGAGTCTGGCAGTCAGAGGTGATCAACTCCAGCGAATCTATGCTGCCGACGACGCTCGTCAACGGCCTAACAGCTGTTGCTGTTGATGAATGCGACAATGTCGTATTTGGTGGACCGATGACGGGAGGTAGAGATCAGCTTCTCCAGGCGATCGGAGATAAAACAAACTGGATCTGTAATGATGTATCGAGGCTGAATCTAAACCTGTCGAGCTCTTTCACGGGATTCGGCAATCGCGCACCGTACTTCATCGCGGCGCCCGCGGACACGACCATTACTACGGGAGCGAGCTGGGTTGGAAGATTTGATGGCATAGACGCTGATGGAGACCCGACGACCTATTCAATAACTCCTCAACCCCCTGAAGGAGCATCCTTCAACCTGGCATCCGGTCGACTTACATGGACGCCCACGCCGGGACAGGAAGGAGCCTATCGATTCCATGTTACCGTCGCAGATGCAAATCACACTGCATCTGTGGATTTCCAACTCGTTGTCCAGAGGGCGGCGTTAGACACTGCTCCGTACTTCAGCTCTGCGCCGAGAGATACGGTCATCTGGGTGAATACCGGAATTGGTTTCTCTCTGGAGGCCGTTGATCCATTGGGCGTCAACGCGAGAATCACTCCGGTTAGCATCCCGGACCAATCAAATTGGAATGAGGCCATCCAGGCGTTCAGTTGGACTCCGACGAAGCCCTACATCGAGGAGTTGATATTTCGGGCGACCGGCTCCAGCGGTGAAATGACGGATTTGAGTGTGATGGTCGGTGTTCGGGGACAACTCCTGAATTCTTATGGCGATGAATTGTTGGCGCAACTCTCTCAAATCTACTCACCTGCACAGACTCTCACGTACGAGGCCGCCGTCGACACGATCTTTTCCAGTCTTTTTCTCGACGAGGATGGTTTCGTACGCGGGATCTACAGCGGTTTCTCAGCGCCGCTGATGACGGGTGATCCGAGTAGCGTAATGTCAGAACTCGGCTTCGGCGTGGAGCACCCTTGGCCACTGTCACGAGGGGTCTTTGGAGAATCACTGCAGAGTGATCTGTATTACATGTTTCCCGTTCAAACATTTGTGATTGAAGCTCGTGGGGACAGATTCCTTCGACACGTCTCTGATGATGATGCGACGAGTTGGTTTGGACGGGGTCAGGTGTTGACGAGTGTTCCTGCCGACAATATTGAAGCGTTCAGTGCCATGAGCGCAGATGGATTTGAACCACCCGATGCGATGAAGGGGGATGTCGCACGGGCAGCGCTGTATTTCTGGGCGGTATATAATTCCGAAGCAGATCAGAGCTTCTTCTGGGATCACTATTGGTGGGGACCATGGCGCTGGACCGGTGGAGATCCGGTCGATGCGAGGGAGCTGCGCCGGAGTAAGGAAATCGAGCGCATCCAGGGAAATATCAATCCATTTCTTGTCGATCCGAACCTTCTCATCCGCATCATCGGACTCATCGAACCGACTGTGGAAAATGCGACGATTCCGAGTCGAACAGATCTGCTGCACAGTTATCCCAATCCCTTCCGCTCATCCACGACCATCGTTTACGACGTTGGTGTAGCTGGTGAATACAGCATCCGGATCTATGACATACTGGGGAGAAGAATTGAGACGGTTTCACTTGGCATTCAAACGCTTGGCCGACACCAGTTTAAGTGGTCACCGACAAACCTGTCTTCGGGTGTCTATTTGGTCCGTATGAAAGGTGGGAAGAGGATTCTTCTGATCAAGAGGTAAGTGCATCCGGCTGGGTTTTGTCAAGAATCGCAACAGGCGTATAATCAAATGGACTCTCGATCTGTCCTTGGAATCCTCCTACTGCTAATTCTGGGTACGGTATCTGAGATAGGACCTGTACGTGCTCAAAACATAGAACTCGGACTTGAAATCGGCATCGGTTCAGCATCTTTATCCTACGATGCCGGTCCGCCCTATACAGAATTGATTGGTATACCTGAATGGGACACTCGACCAAGACTTTGCTATAGTATCCTGGCCTTCGTTCAAGTACCTATTTCCAAGTCCTTGTCTCTACTATCCGGATTGCGCCTCAGCCAAGTAGGCGATAAAGCTTCCCATAGTAACTCTACCTACAGACGTGAGAAAAGGCAGCAGTACCTGTCCGTTCCGATTCGGATCCGGTATAACCTATTCGATAGTCCGATTTACGTCAGTGCCGGTCCTGAATTCGGATATCTAATTCGAGCGGTATCTACCTGGGAAGCACCCTCTCCTTATCCTCCATATCCTCAAACCGACAAAAAATTTAACGGCTTCCTGAAGCGAATCAACGTCGTTCTCGGGGCCGGGATCGGAGCCTCTTATAAAATCTTTGGAAGGCGAATGTATGCGCAGGTGTATCATAACGAGGGAGTCACCGGTAATATTCGTGATATTGAAGGCCAGCGATTTGGGATTCGCAGGATCGGCGGTTATAATTGGAGAACACGAGAGACCACTCTGAACATCGGGTACTTGTTTGGGAACTGAGAACACGGGCCATAACCCGCCAATTCTGCTGTCGGTTTCTCCCGTCACAGCCTGTGCAAGGCAGAAATGCCGCACTGCTGGCTGTGGCCGCGGTAACGCCCGGCCCTCAGCAGATCGCGAAACCGTTATCCAGATTTGAACGACCGTGATCCCGTATCCGATTGATTTATCGAGCGAGGCACTGCCGGAAGGTATGTATGCCTCGTTTCAGTTCGATCACAACGGAATACCTCGATATCCGTATGCGTCGGGCCCGCAATACAACATCGGATTCATCTGCCACTATGTGGCGATAGTGCTCGCCATCATCTGATCCCGGACAGCGCCGCATCGACTGAGGCGGTCGGGGCCAGGCACACTCCCCCGCCTGCCCGCGCAAGACACACGCTGAGCTTCAGCTGCTCATCCGGACCAAGCACGCACCCGCAGACGAAGATGCTCTCCTTCCGGCCTACAACGCCGCCTGGGGAAAGGGTCGCGGGTTCCGCACCGGCCAGACGCTGCCCGATATTCCGCTTTACGACTTGAACAACCAGGAAGTGCGGTTCTCGAAGTTTCTCGGCCAGCAGTACATTATTTACTGCTGGGCCAGTTGGTGATTCTGCCGAAACAATCTGCCCGTGTGGCAGAAGAAATTCGAGCAATACCGGCAGATGGGCTTCACCGTGGTCGGCATCGCCCTGGACGCCGAAGGAATCGCGCCGGCCAAGCTGTATTACGAGCGGTTTGGAGTCACGTTTCCGGCGCTGGTCGATCCGAATTATGCGACGGGACTTGCCTTCGTACCTGTCACGATTTTCGTTGACGAACACGGTGTTGTTCAATCGCGACAAACGCGACGAAGATGGGAAGACAATCTGAAACCGGTCGCGGAGTTAAAACCG
>JACZYK010000272.1 GCA_022571135.1 Bacteroidota bacterium | reverse complement strand
CCTCCATGAGCGAATCCCCGTCGTTTGACCCCAGAGCAATAAGTACATCCTGGACCTCCAGCTCATCGATCAATCTTGGAAGATCCTGTATCGATGAGACGCCTGCCGACTCATCCGATTCCTCATCCTCCAGAGCATACTCGGAAGAAACCATAGCCTTTCCCTTCGCGCTCTCACGACGTAGACGAAGCGATCCCACAATATCCAGACCCGCTTCAGGATAGCGCGCGACCTCTTCGTATAACTGGTCGAGACCATCGCTCCAGCCGACAATGAGAGCTCGATGCAAACCGTATCCACGAAGAATGAGCAGCTTCTGTACAGTTCTCACCAGAATGCGCCCTGCGGATACGAGCAGGAAGACGGCCGCCCAGTAAAACAATAGATTGGGCCGGGCCGATAAGGCATCCAGGTTGTCGATAAAGAAGAGGAAAAATAGAACCAGTATGCCGAATGTGATCACCTTGGCGAGCGAGACCAGTTCGTCGAAGCGGCTGGAGGCATACCTCTCGCGATACATTCCGAAAAAGAGGAAAAGCAGGAGCCAGAATCCGGTGAGGACTCCGACCAGTATGCTCAAGGGGGAAATGGGCGTGTAGACCGGTTCTGAAAACCAGACCCAGTCGAATCGGGCCCAGTACCAGAGCATGTTCGCCCAAGCGAGGGCAGCGGCGTCTACCGCCAGCAGAAATATCAACTCGATTCGTCGGGACACGTCTGGTTCTATTCTGTGCGGGAATGTTTCCCATTCGAGCCTTAAAGGAGTCTTCACGGGCCCGAGTTCCGTAAGACTATCACAGCGAGTGTGAATTGACAATCGAAAGGGAGACAGTAATCGCCCACAAATGATAATATTGAAAGCGAAGCATAACTTAGCGAACGATCCTGGTCCGAAATCAACTCGTATGCCACTCGCTCGAACATTATCTACTTTATGGGCCCTGGCCCTCCTGTTGCCTCTCGCAACGTCTGCGCAGCGCGGCCATCTCGTACCGGTCGAAGATCCTATCTATGAGAGTGTGCGAGCGCTGCAGGAGCGTGGTTATCTCCTGGAACTGAATCCGGTCGACCTGCCCTATACCGAAGGCCGGCTTCGCTCATCGCTCGAGAAGATCGACCGCCGGAAGCTGTCCGAGGTGGAGAGATACATGGTCGGACTCCTCGAAACCGGTCTCTCATCCGCCGTCGGCGAATCTCAGGCGGTCGTCGGGTTTCGGCTTCGACCCGGGTTTCGTGTCACCAACAATGGCCGGCTGGATCCCGTTAGATACCTCTCGGATATCGATGCGAGGATTTTTCAGTATGTCGGTTTTCAGACGCGTATGCAGACAGGGTCGTTTTCGGCGGCAGTAGGATTCAGACACGACAGATATTACGATCGTGATCCGGATGGACTCGACACGGCTCTTCGCTGGCTGATGCGAAGCGAGAACGGATACATTCGCTATGATGGGAAGTGGATATCGACCGAATTTGGGCGATTCAGTAGACAGTGGGGACTCTGGGGCGAATCGGCCACGCTGATAAGCTCGAACCCTAGGTCCTACGATCAATTTGGGCTTCGACTGGGTGGGGAGCGCCTGTCGATCAGAACGATCCTGGGAGAGCTGGACAGCATAACCGGAGACGGGCGTTTTTCGGGAACGGCCGGCGACGATTCGGTTCGCACCGGAAGCGAAAGACGCTACATAGCGGCGCACCGGGTCGACTGGAGGCCCGATAAAAACTGGGTGATTTCGATCCTGCATGCGACCCTCTACTCGGGGCCGAACTCGGGAATTTCGCTGAAATATGCGAACCCGATGCACCCCGTCATTTTCGCCCTGGACAACAAGCCAAAGAACGACGAGAACAACGGTTTTCTGGGTTTTTCAGTCTGGACTCATACGAAAAAAGCAGTTATTCACGTCCAGGGAATCCTGGACGACGCCGATATCCTGAACCTGAATGAGCCGGCTTCCTTCTCATTTTCGGCATATGCCGGATTTCCCCGGATTCTGGAGACTGTGGACGTTTCGTCCGGATTCACCGCGGTCGCTTCGCGCGCCTACAACACGCATCAGCCCGAGGGGCGTTACATATATTTACTGAGAGGTCTAGCAACACAGTTTTCGGATTATGTGTCGCTCTATGGGAGCCTGAAATGGTATGCCCATCGCTGGGTCCATGGGCTGACAATCACCCCGAGAATAGATGTCCTGTGGCAGGGAGAGGCCGATATCAGGGATCCATTCCCGGGAAATGGCTCGAATGTCGGAACGATTCTGACGGGCGCCGTCGAAAGAACGTTGCGAACCGCCCTCCGGCTGGCATACGATCCTGATCCCCGATTTTTCGTCCGTCTGGACGCCGGGATGAATTTTATTTCCGGTGCCGATCACGAATCCGGAGCCGACAGGACCAAATTCATCGCGGTTCTGGAATTCGGATTTCGATTGTCAACGGATCGTCTCTTCCGGCTGGATTTCTGATTGAGGTAAATCCCGATGATCCGGCCACCGACTATCCTGTCACTCGCTCTCATTGGCGTCTTGATGCTCACTGGACGGTCCGTCCAGGCCCAGCCGACCGCCGAGCCCTTTTCAACGATAGACGTCCGGCTCTCGGGCGCTGCAGAAATGAGTTCGAGCTCGCAACTCGAACAGTGGTCGTCGGATTACGCCGGTTCCTTGCTGCTATCCACTCCATTTTATGCCGGTAATCTGCAAACCGGAGTAAGGATTCAACCCTTCGAATCCGCGTCGTCGAAGCAGCCTTCCTTCTGGTCGGGTTTTCTCTTTCTCGGATGGGTTCAGAGATGGAGTATCTCCGACTGGCTACACGTCGAGACGGGAGCCAGGGTCGGGAATTTTTTTATGGCGTTCGACGAGGACGACGTCGGTGGAGTTCGCAACGAGAGCGAGCTAGCGACTGCTGCCGTCCAGTCGATCCATTTCGAGCCTTTCGATCGCATCGGCTTTTTTGTTGAGGGCAGTTACACGAAAGTATTCACATCTGTCCGAATGAAATTCGTTCACTTATCCGCAGGTATCACTTATCGTTTTCATACACCCGAATGGCTGAAAGCAGTCGTACATTGACCGGCAATATCCGCCTCGGACGTTCGTCCGTCGAATGCCCGGTGCGCCTGCACGCCGCTGCCGGCCCGGGAATTTCCGTTTTGATGGCGGGGCGAGCCCGCCTTATGCGCCTGCTCGTCGCTGCCAGCCTGGGAATTTCCGTTTTGATGGCGGGGCGAACCCGCCTCATGCGCCTGCTCGTCGCTGCCAGCCTGGGAATTTCCGTTTTGATGGCGGGGCGAAGCAGCAGCGCGCAGGAATGGAATGGATCGGGATTAGGTCTATACGCTCGGTTGAGGGGGAGCGATATTCAGGCGGCGGGCCTGGACAGGCCGGGGTCAGCCCTCGGCCTCGCCAGTCTGTTTCAGAGCGTATCCATCGACGGATACACGCAGCGTTTCTCTCCGCTCGGGCTGACTCCG
>JACZYK010000271.1 GCA_022571135.1 Bacteroidota bacterium | reverse complement strand
GCATTCAAAAAGATGCATAGCCGCCACGAGTTCGAGGTGATAGTGCTGACAGATAGGTTTGTATCAACTACACAGTTCTCTCGATTCTGCTATTCCTTCTTGATCCCGCTCGGTAATACGGGTAATACGAAGGTCAAAATCCCCGTTTTGGCTTTCGGATTTCCCTTCGTCATTCAAAACCAGAAGGGTAGTAAGTCATGTTAAGAAGAGAGAAACTCGTCCTGTCGATCCCGCTGATAGCTATGGTAGCATTCATGATCGGGTGTGATTCGATGGGTACGACAGGCGGTATGGATACCGGGAACAACGATGACACAAAAGCGACATTGCAGCTGAGTCCGCATCCGTCATCCTTGTTCCGGGCTGTGGATTCGTTGAGATTAGACGATCCAGGCTTTTTTACAGTAGTAGAGGATACGTCCGGATACGGGTAGTAGGTTGTTTCCGCCGAGTTGCGAGGGTTCTGGCCGCGGGAACCCCATCGGCCACTAGTGTCGGACAGATTGCCCTGGGTGATCGAACTCCCGATGCCATCTCCGGTGATCGCCGACGGCAATCGTCTGCCAGCCAGATATGCGAATTTCTATATAGGAAACTCGGTCGTACTTCTCCCTGTGTACGGGGATGCGAACGACGCGGTCACAGCGGTTATTCTTCAGGATTGCTTTTCCACGCGTCGAATGGATCTGGTTTTACTGGCTCCGTAGACGAACGCGCGCCAACCGGGGTGGACCCAAGCGGATGGACCTGCTCCTGTCGCGGTATCCCCTGCCCAAGCTCGTGATCATCCATCGCTACACCGCCGGGAGCGAACCTACCACGTGAGGAACCGGATGCGGGAATTCTGCACGTCCGGGTCTGTGAGGGACGGGGAGCGCAACTTCCCCGTCTACTCTGCCGCATTCTTACCCAGAACGGCGAAGCGCAAGAGCGGCGCAATCAGCTTCGCCATCCCCTATACGAGAAGCCGGAATTGTCGGCTACCGCGCCGAACGAGCTCTGGAGCTAGGATACTACCAGGATGCGCGGACCGCAGTAATGGTCGTACTTCTACCTCTACGTCATCATGGACGTCTTCAGCCGCTACGTTGTGGGCTGGATGATCGCGAACACGGAGAATGCCGCCCTGGCGAGTGAGTTCATCGAGGTGACGTGCCAGCGGCAGGCCCTCGACAGAAACGAACTGACGATCCACGCGGCCCTGAGAGTAGGGCGCGCCCTGGTTCTTGCGACCGCCTACGTGGCCCATCCAGAACCCTTCGTCCGAGGGAAACCAACGCCTCCGCCGCTACCCGAGGGCGTGTGGATCAATAAACCGAAAGAAACTGATGCGATTGATAGCGAACCGCACGAGAGTGAAATCGTGATTGTGCCGATATCAGACCTTACAAGCGGAGATGGAATGCCCGGAATGAATGAGATTCCGCTTCTGGCAACATGCATCAAACAACAAACGCTGGACGAGGCAGCAGAGACAAAAGCGAGAGCTTAAACTCAAAAAAAGTGTCAAAAAGTCATTGCCACATTTTGCGGCCGAGTATTCTCCGAAGACCTCACGCACGGCCTTGTAGAGCCCCTTCGATCCGTAGATGATGCACAGAATCCCGCGTTCGAACGAGAGCCCGTGGAGAATGAGGCGCTGGAAGAGCCCCTTGATGGCCTCTGCGTTCTCGGTCGTCTTTTTCAATATGGTGATGATTCCATGAGAAAATTGATTTTGTACAAATCTGTCTTTAAATAAACTAAATCTATGTTCGAGGTATCCCTCCCAAAAAATTTGAACAGCTTCCGCCATACGTTGCGGGTAGGGGTCGTTCCCGATTCAATCCCCGAGAGTGTGGCAGGATCGATGTTGAGTTCGGTGGCCAGATTCTTAATCGATAGTCCCTGAACGTACCGATATGCCTTCATCCTCTGCTCAAATGAATCTCCAATATCGAAGGGTATATACCCCAGAAATCGAATGATTGTAGGGAGGTGTCGTACTTCAGGTTCTGTTTTGTTGCGTTCCCAGTTGAGGATCGTAAAGGATGTGACACCAATCTGTGCAGCTACATCTTTTTGAAAGAGCCCAGAATCAAGTCGTCGCTTTAAAAGGTGATCTCCGATCGTGTCAGGATTTTCTGGATAGTGCTTTAATGGTGGTTTGAGGCATTCTAGGCGTAGTGACAAAACTGCGACGCGACCATGTCCCTGCGGCTATCATGGAAGTAAGAAAGCATGCGTGTGCGGAGCAGGGGAAATAATCAGATACAACAATCGGATCAGCGGCCCCCTAACTGGATCGTATCGATTTGCACCTGGAAATAGGACCGGTTGATCCCGAAAGAATCCGTTTCGAGGATCCCCGGGCGGAGTCGTCCGAGCAGATAAGAAACCGCGTAATCAGTTCGCGCGCCGTGCAGAAAGAGCGATACGAGAACTATCCCGGAGTGAATGCAAATTCGGGAGTCCCTGCCGGAATAATTGATTCGATATGCCTCCTATCCCGTCCGGCCAGGGCACTGCTTATGATGTCCATGCAGAAACTGGGACTGAGCCTGCGCGGCTATCACAGTGTCATACGCATCGCCCGAACGATCGAGGATCTCGTTGGAAACACCGAGATAAGAGAAGCCGCGGTGGCCGAGGCGCTGCAGTATAGAAGCCCGGACAGACCATTCTCAGTCGATTGAAAGGATGTACATTTGTTCGCTAAGGAAGTCTTCCGGTATCTCGCTCGGTCGCCATGAGAAACCTCAGATTCAATGCCCGGGCGATACTCGCGACCGCCGCGAACTGTCCAACGGTCGCATCCTCGTCGGCCCTGAGAACGAGGGTCGATCGGCCATTGAGAGATCTCTGAACGGCGTCGAGAAGCTCAGATCTGGTCACCGGTGTCTGTTCGACATAGTACGTACCGTCGCGGGTTATGATGACCGAAATGTACTGGGCGTCGGTAAGCGCCGACGAGTCCGTCCTCGGTAGATTGACCTGGATCCCGAACTGTGGGATAAAACTCGATGTCAGCAGGAAGAAGATCAGCAGCAGAAATACGATATCAGCGAGGCCGGCGAGGCTGAACGTCACCAATAGTTTCTTGTCGGTCGAAAAATCGAGAGACATTGGACGTACCTGTATTCGCGACAGATGCCGCCGTTCAGCTAAAAGGTGTCTTCTACGTGGTGGCGATTACGCTGGGCCGGCGCCTGTAGCATGTCGATAAACTCGGTGGCGGACTGCTCCATATCATTCACCATTCGACCGATCCGGGTTATCAGATAGTTGTAGAAGAAAAACGCCAGAATGCCTACCACCAGGCCTGCAGCCGTGGAGATCAGCGCTTCCCAGATCTGGTCTGTGAGAGCCTTGTTCAGATTACCTTCCCGACGGATCTCTTCCCGAATAGGGTCATACATCGTCGCGCGAGTCGGACACTCAGCATCAGGTACAAGTGCCAACGATCTGCGCAACTGAGAGACAGTTTCCTCTGCCAGCTTCTC
>JACZYK010000270.1 GCA_022571135.1 Bacteroidota bacterium | reverse complement strand
CTCCCTCGCTCGAAGAAGAGCGGCGGATTCCCGGCTACTATGCGGATCAGCTGATCGCCATCGAGGATATTACGGACGAGATCTACGCCGCCTTCGAGGGCATCGAGGGTGACGAGGAGAGAGGAATTGCCCGCCGAGAGGCAATTAACGCCGCAACGGCACGTATTGAAGGAGAGCGAATGGGAATTGCGGGGCTCCGGGTGCAGATCATCGCGCTATATAGCGGAGGCCGATACTCGGCATACATTTTTCGTAGGTATTCGGACGTGAGGCTGGTCATGGCCGTCGAGCTGCAGCTCGGATTTTTCGGTGGTGACGGAGACAATTTCACCTATCCGAGATACGCGCTGGATTACTCCTTCCTCCGAATATACGGAGAGGACGGCCGGCCGATTTCCTCACCCAATCACTTCGGTTTCAGCGACGCCGGCGTCGAGGAAGGCGATCTGATCTTTGTAATCGGAAATCCGGGTTCGACGAGGCGTCAGGCTACGGTCTCAGAACTCGAATTCTTTCGCGATGTCGTCGTGGACCACACGTTGCTGACAATCAACCATCGGCTGGATGCCTACCGGGACTTCTACGACGAAGATCCGGTTCGGGGAGAGGAGATGAATTTGCGTAACACCATTTTTTCGATTTCCAACTCTCAAAAGGCGTACACGGGCCGGGACGAGGCGCTGAAGGATCCGTATCTGATCGCGCGCCGGGCAGATGCCGAAGCACAGTTTCGAACCGCGATCGCCGCTGATCAGGCGCTGAGCGGCGAAAACGATTTAGTTTTTTCCGAGATCGAGGCAATACAGCAGGCGAAGCGGGTATTTGACAAGGAATACGGAGCTTTCCGGTATCTCGAGAGCGGCCGCTATGCTTCTGCGCTGATGCGAAGGGCCATCCGCGCCGTTCGCTACCTGAGAGCGGAGGAGTCCGATACGACGGCCGTTGGCTCCGCCCTGCGAAGCCTACTTAATGTTCAGGATCGTCCGGCCGGCCTGGAGACGAGGTTACTGGCCAAGCGCCTCGGCGAATTTGAATACTATTTCGGTAGCGACGACGATGTCGTTATAGGGACGATGTCTGGAAAGGAGCCGACCCGAGTTGCCGAAGCGCTCATGATGTCTTCTGTTCTGAGATCGGCCGAGACGACGGCGACGGCTGTCGAGGACGGAAGTCTTGAGAGTGATCCTGCGGTTGCCATGGCAGAATCGTTTCTGGATCGATATGACCGGTACACACAGGAGTTCGAGCGCCTTACGGTCCGGGAAATCGAACTCCAGGGCGCTGTCGGGCGAGCCAGATTTGCGGTGTACGGCGTCACGGTACCCTCCGATGCGACGTTTTCTCCCCGGTTTACCGATGGTGTGGTAAAAGGGTATTCGTACAACGGTACGCTAGCGCCACCGTATACGACGCTCTTCGGGCTCCTGGATCACTATTACTCGTACCGCGGACACCCGGACTGGTCGCTGCCGGAAAGATGGCAGAATCTGCCCGCGGATCTGAACCTGGCCACGCCGCTCAATTTCGTATCCACCTCCGACACGATCGGTGGCAATTCAGGATCCCCGGCGGTGACGCCGGATCTGAAAATCGTAGGACTCAACTTCGACCGGAATATCGAGGGGCTGTCGCGCGACTATATTTATCTCCCGGAGCGGGCCCGAAATATCATGGTGGATATGCGCTCGGTTAAAGAGACCCTCGACAAAGTCTATGACGCGGATCGCATCGTGCTTGAGCTTACGACGGGATATTTGGCAGCTACAGAGGAGGAAGCCGACGCCGTATCTTCGAATTAGTCAGCGCTCTTTCTTACAGACGAACATGGCATTACGAGTCGAGACAGAGCGCCTGCTCATCCGGGGCTGGACCGAGGACGATATCGATCCCTATGCGAACATGGCCTCCGACCCGGAAGTAATGCGCTATATCGGCAACGGAGAACCGAGGGGTCGTGACTATGCGGAGGAATTCGTCCGGCGGATGATCCGGCTGCACGAGGAGCGTGGATGGATTCGCTTTGCAGTCGAGCATGGGGAAACGGGCCGGTTCATGGGGTTTTGCGGGTACGAGATGCAGGATGAGGTACTGGACTTTGGCTGGCGGTATGCGCGTGATTTCTGGGGTGGAGGATACGGATCAGAGGCTTCTCTGGCCGTTCTCGGCATCGGCAGAGAAACCTACGGCCTGACCGGCATAGAGTCGCAGTCCTATCCAGAGAATGTCGGTTCCATTCGAATCATAGAGAAGCTGGGGATGACGTATCTCCGGGAATCAGTAAGTTTCGGAAGGCGCATCGTGCACTACGGATTTCCGGAAGAGCGCTGACGCGCCGAGCCGACCGGCCTTGAATCAGCGACTTCTACGCAGAAATACGTTACCGTTGATCGTACGGATTTTGATGCGGTTCTCTCCTCCCAAAACGGATCCGTTGGCCACGATGTAGCGATGTCCATCATAGGTCTGGCGGTTCTGCGACTCGTTTCCAAATTCCAAATCGAAATCGGATTCGATCCGGTAATCGTCGTAGTTCGCTCTGTCCGACACCCTGATTTCGATATCGATATCCATCGAGAGACCCGCGGGGACCGTCAGGATGATATCTCCACCCATCGACGAAAGATCCACATGCCGATCGCCGCTCGTGCCGCCCACCATGTGCACCTCGACGTCTCCGCCCATCGTGGTGGCTTCGACCCAACCATCAATCTCATCGATATTGATTTCGCCGCCCATCGTGGTGGCTTTGACGTGGTCGCCGGCCGACCGAACATGGATATCTCCGCCCATCGTATGGACATCGGCGCCGTTCTCGGCATCAGAGACGTTTATCTCGCCTCCCATCGTGCTGATTTTGATTTCTCCATCGCCGTTTGAATTGGCGTTCGCGCGGACGTTTCGATAGGTGACGTCGCCGCCCATCGTCGTACCCTTGACGTTTCCGACGACGTCCTCGAGATGGACTTCGCCGCCCATTGTCTTCACGGAGCCGTCGAGTTCGGAATCTCGGATCGTGATGTCGCCGCCCATGGTCGCAAAGTCGATTTCACCTTTGATATTCTTGAAATCCAGGTCTCCACCCATGGTTTCGCCTTCGATTCGACCTTCAACACCCTCGATGCGAACCTCTCCTCCAACGGTTTTGATGTCCAGGTCGTAACGAGCGGGAACGCTGATCTCGATGTCCACGTCGGCACGGCTGTGAGGCCGCTCGAATTCTATCTTGATGCCTAGTCCGTTGTGGGTCTCATCGAAGTCGATGATGATTTCGTCGTCATCGCGTCCGCTTACAAAGACGTTGATTTCGATCTCGTTTTGGCTCCAGCCGGTAACAACGATGGATCCTCCTGTCTCTACATCGAGACGGAGTTCGCCACCCGAAGAGGCGGAAAACGTGCGCGTGAAATCCTGCGCAGAAGCCGTCAGGAGCGGAACTGTCAGAAACAGCATGAGAGGGGCAAGTATCCTGGAGAAACGTTTCATGGCTGTAAGATTTTTAAGGTGTTTT
>JACZYK010000269.1 GCA_022571135.1 Bacteroidota bacterium | reverse complement strand
TTTCTTTCCCTCCTGCCTCTCTTGATGAGCAAAGCAGGTAGGAGGATGGTGAGGAAGCGTACAGAGCGGGAAGATTAGTTTTGTCTGTTTCCGAACACTTTCGAGCAGGGCGGAATCGGTTCGGCGAGTATTCCGGCAACCTTTATGACCATCCGAAAGTAACCATCGAGGTGGGCGACGCGCGGAGTTATGTGGCGCGGAGCAAGGCGCGCTTTGACATTATTCAGGCCTCCCTTGTGGATACGTTTGCAGCGACTTCCGCCGGAGCATTTGCGCTCTCCGAGAATAGTCTCTACACGAGGGAGGCATTCGTCGATTATTACAACCATCTCACCGAAGACGGCGTCCTTACCCTCTCCCGCTGGTACCTGGACGAACGACCAGCCGAGACTCTGCGGCTGGTCTCCCTCGCCTTGGGCGGCTGGGAAGCAGCCGGGGTCAGCGACCCCGGCGGACATATTATAGTGATCGCGAATCGAGAACTCGTGCGTTCGACAGAGGGCATGGCGACGATTATTATCAAACGCAGCCCATTTACCCTAGACGAGATTGGTATGTTGCTGGGTGTGAGCGAGAAGATGGGCTTCGACGTGCTCTATGCGCCTGCACTCCCGACAAGTGGCCCTGTGCACGACCTCGTCGTGGCCGAGGCGCGCCAGGTACTGATCGACGCCTACCCACTTGATATCAGTATCCCCACGGACGATCGCCCATTTTTCTTCAACCTGGTTCGATACCAAGACCTGCTCGCGGGCAACACTATCCTCAGCGAAGCCTATAGCACGGCGCAGCAATCTGCCTGGGTGTTAATCGTGATGCTCTTTTTTACCATGCTGCTCTCGGTTGCGTTCGTGTTCGCTCCGCTACTTTGGCTAGAGCGAAGCCGTTCGGCTGGACGACCGGCATCCAGATTTTTTATCTACATCGCCATGCTCGGCGTGGGATTCATGCTGTTGGAATTACCTACTGTGCAGCGTCTGACAGTCTATCTCGGCTCGCCCACGTACAGCCTGACGGTGGAAGAGCGGACTCCGTTGTGGAAGCAGGTTCAGCTCGGCCGAATCGAGCCGGTCGACGGCGATGTGCACACCGAACGATTTCGGTTCGCCATAGACTATCTCATGCAGGCGGGTTACGAACACTATGAGATATCCAGTTTCGCCCTTGAAGGATACCGATCCATACACAATCACAGGTATTGGACACACCACAATTACATCGGATGCGGACCGTCGGCTCACTCCTTCTGGTGGCGCGGGCTTCCGGCTCGCAGATGGTCGAACGTTAGGAACCTGAATCGATATCAGGCTTTTCTTGCGGGACACACGCGACCGATCGAAGTGCAGGAGGAGCTTTCCCTGGACGTGCTGGCTCGCGAGTACGTTATGCTCCGTCTCCGAACCTCGGATGGACTCGATCTCGACGTGCTGGAAAACCGATATGGCGTGGACCTTCTCTTGGATAGGATCGATGAACTGGCCTTCCTGGAGGAATCTAATTTCATCGAACCCATCAGAAATCAAATCGTGCGACTAACAGAACTGGGCAAAACGGTATGCGACTCGGTTACGGAAAGGCTCATGCCCAAAGAAAACTGATCCTGGCCGCGCTGTGCGGCGCGTCGGTATTGTTCTCAGTAGCGTGCAATGACAATGATTCGCGGCGGGTGATTCCCCCCGAGATCGATTTTCGGCTGGACGGGGTCGTGGAATTTCTGCGGCAGGACGGCTCGGTTCTCACGAGAATCGTGATCGAGATGGCCATATCGGATTCTTCCCAGGCGCGAGGTCTAATGGACAGACGGTCCCTGCCTGCGCGAGGCGGGATGCTTTTCATCGACCCCAAACCAAGCGAGCGTTCATTCTGGATGAAAAACACGCCTCTTCCCCTGGATATCCTGTTCATAGGCTCCGATTCGAGTATTGTAAATATCGTAAGGCGCACGACGCCCTACTCGGAGGACTTCATCAAATCTGAGGGACCGGCCCAGTTTGTCCTCGAGGTACGCGCCGGATTCACGGACCGGTACGGCATAACAAATCAACATTCGGTTCGCTGGAGCCGGCAGGAGTAAATCACATTAACCCATGAAATACGAGAGCAGACCCCCGACTTCAGTCGAGGAGAGTTTCGACTAAATCTGGTTCAGGTTCATTAATATGTTCGTCCGCTCTATTCTCTTCGGTCTGTTTTTGTTTTTGACGGGATGCGGAAATCCCCGGCAGGAACCCGCCTCGGCTACAGATAGAGAGGAATTGATTCCGTTTCGCGAAGACGCAAGACTCACCATCTCCCGGGAGGCCGAGCCCTACGTCGAACTGGCGATTGAAATAGCCGAATCCGACTCCTCCCGCCAGAGAGGGCTGATGCAACGGGCAGGTCTGCCGGACGGTAGCGGGATGCTGTTTCTGTTCGCACTCGAGTCGGAGCGCTCGTTCTGGATGTTGAATACACCCATCGCGCTAGATCTGATTTTTATCGATGCCGACTCGACGGTCATGAGAGTCGCGAGATATATCCAGCCGATGTCCGGCGAGTCCATCCCGTCGAATGGACCTGCCCGGTTCGTGCTGGAAGTGGAGGCCGGTTACTCGGACACGATCGGCTTGATTGAAGGCGATCGCGTTTCGTGGACCCGAACGGTTAACCACAAGGCCGGAAGAGAAATTGCGCAGATCAAGGCGGGCGAGGAGTAGTGAATGAGCCATTCCCGGGTACGCCACAGTGAACAGCGACGAAGCCCAACGACGAGATACGCGATTTCTCAACGGCCTTTTAAAGCCCGAACGACTCCCCGCATGCACACGTACGCACTGCGTTGGGATTGACGAAGTGATATCCCTTGCCATCAAGCCCGTCCGAAAAGTCGAGTTCGGAGCCGTCGATATACAATCTGCTTTTAAGGTCCATGACGATTCTCACGCCCTCGATCTCCAGCGTTTCGTCCACTTTCCGGACCACCGTATCCCATCCCAGGTCGTACGTCAAACCGGAGCATCCACCCGGCACGACAGCAATTCTGAGAAGAGTATCCGTCAGGTCGACGCCCGCCGCAGACGCGGTCGAGCGAATCTTACCCAGGGCGCGATCCGTAATGCTGATTATCATCTTAAGTAGGCCGGCGTCCCCTATAGTGGTACATGCATGAAGGAAGGCTCTGTACCACCAATTGACGACCAGGTTTCCGCGTATCATCACTGAAATTTCCTTTTTCCGGGACCTTTTTCTTCGTAATTTAGATTAAGTCTAGATAACAATAGGGTATAATCCTCGGCTACCGAACGCGGCCAGATGATTGACAGCACCAATCCGAGCATGTTTATGAGCGATTCTGGAACACAATATCTTCAAGACGTCGCCGAGAGAGAGTATGAATACGGTTTCGTGACGGACATCGAGTCCGATCGAGCACCGGCGGGACTGAATGAATCCATCGTCCGCTTCATCTCCGCGAAGAAGGATGAGCCCGAATGGCTTCTTGAGTGGCGCCTGAAGGCATTCCGGCGCTGGGAAT
>JACZYK010000268.1 GCA_022571135.1 Bacteroidota bacterium | reverse complement strand
TCTCACCAAGGCGTAACCTGATTGACAGCAGCGCGTACGATAGCACGCCGGAAACGGTGCCATAACCAATGAAGACACGTACCAAAACAATCCCCCACGAGGAAGAAGTCTCCTATTTGTACGACGAGGAGACGCTCGATCTGGAGTCTCTATCGGACGAAGAACTAGATGCTCTGCTATTCGATGACGGAAAGGAGCAACCCAAGGGTATGCTCAACCTGCCGACGCTCGCAGGCCTGTCTCTCATTCTCGTCGGTATCGCCTACACCTTCCAGCAGCTTGGTTTGTGGGGTGCTGGAATTGACCTCACGGTCCTGGCGAGCCTTCTTCCGTGGCTCGCGGGGATCTTCATCATTCTTCTGGGTTTCGGGGTTCTCTCATGGCGCCCCGACAGGAAGAACAAGGCCAAGATCAAGGCAGAGAAAAAGCTGGCCAAGCAGAAGAAAAAACGCAGGATAGAAGGAAAAGCAGAGAGATCTCCCAGGAGTAAACGTGCGCGTCTGATAAAATCTCCCGACAAGAAAATTTCCGGAGTATGCGCCGGCATTGCCGATTATTTCGAAATAGATCCGTTGCTGGTCCGGATTGCTTTTGTCGTTGGTACGGTAGCATCCGGGGGGCCTTTTATCCTGGCTTACGTGCTTCTTGCATTCATCATGCCGAATGCTGATAAAAGAGGACCATCACAGGAAGAGCGCATCACGATCATTCGAGACAGCTGAGGCCTGTCAACGGGCCCTAATTCGAATAGAACAATGACGTCTACTCGTAAACTGAAAAAATCATCCCACAACAAAATGATCGCCGGGGTGTGCGGTGGAATTGCGGAATACTTCGGGGTAGATCCTACGCTCGTACGTATCGGTTTCGTGCTACTGAGCCTTCTCTCGACGGGCTTTCCCGGACTACTGGTTTATATCATTCTGGCCTTCGTAATGCCGGAATAGTCAGAGCCGATATCTGAGGGACCAAAGCCGCTACTCATTGATCGAACCGGCCATCGTCACGTGGAGGGCGTCCGGCTCGAAGAATCGGGCGATGTTTCCATTTACATCATCCAGAGCCACACTTCTTACCATATCAGGGTACCTGTCCAGAAACCCCGCATCCCTACCTCTTTCAGCGTTACGAAGCAGAGTACCCGCGAGAGCGCCGGTCGTGGATAGTCCAACTTTGAACGATCCGGTCATGGTGGTCTTTTTCTCATCCAGTTCCTGCTGAGTTACACCTGAATCAGCGAATCGGCGTATCTCCTCCATCGTCGCCTCGACTCCCTTGTCAAGATTGTCCCGACTCAGTGTCACCGATATACCCCACGTCCCGTGATGTTCAGCGGTGAAACCCGAAAGTCCGCAATGAATCCCATACGTTAACCCCATCCGGTCGCGAATTATATTCATGAGCCGCGCCGAAAAATTACCGCCCAGTATATAACTGCCGATATACAGGGGCAGATAACTGTTATCAACCCGAATGATCGGGACGATGTGTCCGAATTGGACATCGATGTTCTCTTTATCCGCAACATAGATGGCTTCTCTCCCCGGATCGATAGAACTCTTGTCTACAGGGAAGGAGAGATCCACTGTAGTCGGATTGGCCGTTTCGAAGGCTTGCGTCGCGGCCGACGCCACTTCTCCCCAGTCCAGATCCCCGACGAGAGCGAGCCTCCAGTCTATCATCTGCCTGTTGCGAGAGAAATAGTCCTTTACCTCCTCGACCGTAATCCCCGATAACTGCTCGAGTTCGTCCTCGGCACGGGGTATGAAGTTGGGGTGCGCTTCATGATACAATCGTCGGCACAGCGCTCCGCTCGCGAGAGCCCCCGTATCGACCAGGCTTCTGCGCAACGCTGCTATGAAGCGTTCTTTGACAAGTTCAAATTCGTCAGCAAGAAAAGACGGTTCTCGCAGCTGTTCACCCAGGAGACTCAGCACCAGAGGAATGTCCTCCCGAAGAGCCCGTCCGAAGACCCTCACCCTCACACCGTCCGATGTAATGCTGATCTGGGCGCCGCGGTCCTCCAGCAATTCGGCCATCTCGAACTTCGAATGGGATTTGGTGCCCTTGTCGAACAGGGATACGGCCAGATCCCTCACCAGTGCTTCGCCCCGTTCAAAGTCAGGACAGGATAGATAGGAACCCCTGAAAGAAACCACCGACTCGATAGGAGCGGGTAACAGTAAATACGTACCGCCGGCGACGGAACGCTCGTCGACTCGCGCCTCGTAATCCGATTGAGTTAGCGTGCCGGCAATCCGCGTACGATTCATATGGTTCTGCTATGCGAGGACGTTATCAGCGAATCCACCGACCCTGGCCACAATGCGGGATTGTACGTCATCCACTTCTCCGTGACCGTCTATTTCGACATGTACGCCTTCTCTCCTATAAAAGTCCTCGACCGGCGGTGTTTCTTCGCGGTACGTATCGAGCCTTCGCGCCGTAGCATCCGGAAAGCTGTCTGTCAGACACTATTAAAGGGGCTCGCGCCCGAATTGGACTCAGTCGAGTACACGGTAAAGATGTCTTTCCGTCAGCAGAAAGAACCGATGGTCGAAATAGTCGGCGTCTACAAGATTCTCCGGGAGTTGAACTCGCACCGTCCTGAGAAGCCTCCCTGTAACGGTGAATTCTATGATTCGATCTTTCAGTATCGCCAGAATGCGTCCCGATCGACTTTTCACAGCCCGAATTGAGACCAGTCTCCCTTTCGCTATCGCTCTGACCGGAGCCCCGAAAAGGTCATAGACCATAACGGCTTTTTGAATCGAATCGGCCACAAAGAGATATTCGCCGCTCGTTGCGAGGTCTACCGGCGCCAGGAGTTCATATTCCCCCGCCTCTTCGTTCCCGATCACCCAGCTGTTTCTGCGATCCCGATCCCATCTTATCACCGTTGCCGAGACGCTTTCAATGACGTACAGATCATCGAGGCGGGACGTGATGACCGACACGGGTAACCCATCCGACGGCTGCCGGGTCACTCCGGCGCCGACTCGGAAACTTGGATCCTGATCCTCACGAGAGAGAGCGGGATTTGATATAACCGGCAGGTTCTCGAGAAATCTGAAGGCCCGGGAAAATTTCTGTATCCGGCCGTTGCCCATATCTGCGATGTAGATCGCCAGTCCGTTCGTGGGATCGACATCGGCAGGGCCATCGAACTGTCCCTCATCCGTGCCCGGCCCGCCAATGATCTCTTCGACCTCACCGCTCAGCCGCAGTACGACGAGTGCGTTCCGATCGGCATCGACAACAAACATGCGACCATCCGCTGCAATGCTGATGCTGGTTGCTCGCCGGAATTCTGCCACGGGGCTTCCGGCTACCAGCACGGTATCCACCGGCTGCCCGAGAGCAGGATGAGCCGAGAGCAGCCACAAATATAGAGTGGCGAGAAAACTCAGGCCAAGTCGACGATTCCAACTCATGTTCTAATCAATTACGAGAGAGACCCTTCCGGCCGATATCTCGCCTGTAGTAGCTCCCTTCGAAGAAAATGCATCGTACACCCT
>JACZYK010000027.1 GCA_022571135.1 Bacteroidota bacterium | reverse complement strand
GGGCTCCATTTCAACCACCGGAGGATGGTCGACCCGAATCAACAGAATGATCAACAGGCACCAGAACAGCCATCCGCTGTACCCGAACGTCTCGATAACGTATGGGCTCCATCGACCGATGGCCACGGCTATTATTACACCCAGGAGTGCGGGTACAACCAAACGTGTTTCACCGCCGAATATCCGGTGTATGTAGAACAGTAGAACCGCCGCCAGAACAAGCCACGGTACGGGTCCAGGTACCGGTATCCATGCGGACAGGAACGGCCCTACCTCATCGACGAAACCGATCCCTCCCGAAACGAGGAGCGCAAGGACGAATCCGCGCGCGAGTCGCCTGTGCCATTTCGCACCAACCAGCGCATACAACATGTGACCTCCGTCGAGTTGACCGACCGGCAGAAGATTCAGAGCGGTAAAAAACAGGCCGAGCCACCCGGCAAAAAGTAGAGGGTAGTGATACATCTCCCACATCGGCGGCACATCGGAAAAGAATTGGGTCAGCAACCAATAAAGCGGTGTATTTCCGACGACGAGAACAATCTGCGATCCACCGCTCTCCGGCCGTGCAAGGACATCGGGAAATCTGCCATTTGCCTGTACGAAGGCTTTCAGGGATTCGTGACCGGGAAGACCCATGACGTAATCGAGTCCAGGCAAGGTGGCCAGCCCCAGAAGCAGGACGCCCAGCGCAACGACGAAACCCGCCAGGGGTCCCGCGGAACCTATGTCGAACAGCTTTCGCATCGACGGTACCTGCTGCCTGATTCGTATGACGGCGCCGAAGGTCCCTATTCCGTTCAAGGCGAACGGGACGGGTATGAAATACGGCAGAGAAGTTCTCACCGAGTGATATCGGGCAGCGAAATAGTGGCCGAACTCGTGCACGGTCAGGAACGCGAGCAGCGAAGCCCCAAAGAGGAATCCGTCGTACAGGAATGACAGGTTGAGCTGGTATCCAAACGCGGTGAACCAACGTCCCGCTTCCGAATAATACAGAAACCTTCCGGTCATAATTCCTCCCGCGTAAATCGTGCAGGCGAGAGTCAAGAAAAAGAGCAGGATGTGCAGCCAGTAGCGGTCGCGGTCTTTTCCGGCTTCGGCGTCACCGGGCGACAAAAAGCCCGACGAAGTAGAATATCCTCCGCCGGGCTGCGCGAATATTTGTGATTTCTGTTCGGGTGAGTCCAAGATATACCGGGATTAACGACAGAAGAAGGCTACCGTACGTACAGGTCTCCACGATGTTTTCGTGGCCGTGATTATTCTCGATCCCCTTCGCCTAATCGAACGACGCGAAGGCCCCGCGAAGACGCTCCATCGCCTCTTTCAGATCCTCCATGGATGCCGCATATGAGATCCTCAGACCGTACGGTCCACCAAAAGCTTGACCGGGGACGAGAGCTACATTGAATGAATCCAGGATGTAGAAGCAGAGTTCCTCGGAGGAATTGACCGTCACACCGGTCCTTGATGTCCGGCCAAGATAATGGGAGACATCGGGAAACACGTAAAAGGCGCCTTCAGGTCTGGGACACCGGATACCGTCAATGCCGCGTAACTCCTCCAACACGAAGTCTCTGCGTTCACGGAAAGCCGCAACCATCCGGTCGATCGGTTCGGAAGACATCTTAAGTGCTGCGATTCCGGCTTTCTGCGAGATACTGCTTGGAGCGGAGGTGAATTGACTCTGGAGTTTGGCGGCCGCTTTGACAATGGGCCGCTCCGCGGCCATGAAACCGAGTCTCCAGCCGGTCATAGCGTACGCCTTCGAGAATCCGTTGACCGTGATCGTTTGCTCCATCATTCCAGGCAGAGATGCAAAGGAAACGTGATCTCCGTCGTACACAATCTTCTCGTAGATCTCGTCGGAAACGATACGAACGTCAGGATATTTCTCCAGAACTTCAGCCATTCGAACGAGCTGATGGGGCTCGTAGAGCATCCCGGTGGGATTAGACGGCGAACACAGTATTAGAAGCCGAGTCCGCTCTGTTATGGCGTCCCTGAGTTGCTCGGCATCAATACGGTATCCGTTATGGACCGAAGTCGGCAGAGAAACGGGTATTGCGCCTGCGAAGCGTACCATCTCAGGATAGCTGACCCAGTACGGAGCAGGTATCAGTACTTCGTCGCCGGGTCCACACAGCACTGAAATCACCTGGGCGATGGATTGTTTTGCTCCGTTCGAGCACAGGATCTGGTCGGGCTCGTAAATCAGGCCGTTTTCGTTCGCCAGTTTCAGCACGATGGCCTCCCTCAATTCGAGCATCCCCGAATTATCAGTATAGTGGGTAAAGCCTTCCCGGATCGCCCTGTATGCGGCGTCGGCGATAATTTCGGGTGTATCGAAATCCGGTTCACCTGCACTCAATCCGATTACCGGAAATCCCTCCCGTTTTCGCTGTTTGGATCGTGCAGTCATCGCGAGTGTCGCCGACGGTTGCATCGATGCGACGCGAGCGTTAAAACGGATTTCAGAATGTACCGGGTCCATACAAATAAGCGGATTGTGGGGCGGTTGCAACTCGCATGGAGGGGCCATGCATCACGCCTGCCTTTCGTCCAGAGCCCGTCGAACGGGATCGGGTACAAAGGACGAGATGTCGCCTTTCCAGGAGTGAATCTCTCGAACGATCGAAGCGCTGATCAACGAGTGCGCTTCCGAGGTCATCAAAAATACGGTCTCCATCTCTGGAGAAAGGCGGCGGTTCGCAAAGGCCATGCGAAATTCGAAATCGAAATCAGAGACCGACCGCAATCCGCGGACCAGGGCTACAGCGCCTCGCCGCCCGGCATACTCTACCAGTAGCCCACGGAACGTAGACACCGAAACATTGGGTAGGTGGCTGGTGCACTCCTGAATCAGTGAACATCGCTCCTCGACGCCGAGCAGAGGTTCGTTGCTCGTATTAGAGGCTACCGACACCTCCACGCTGTCGAACAACTTACTGGCGCGCTCCACGACATCGAGATGCCCGTAAGTAAACGGATCGAACGAACCGGGATAGAGCGCCAGTCGGTCAGAGGAAGTCTTATTCATCAAAAGCCTCCTTGGTAAACAGAGAAACGATCGTCCTGCCGTATCGGCGGCTTACAACAAGCAATTCGCCTGCCGATAAATCATGTCCCCGATCGTGTTCGATGACCAAAAACCCATGCGGTGCAAGGACCCTCAGCGCACTGCTCACCAACGCATCCAGTCCGTCCATCCGGTATGGAGGATCGGCCAATATAAGTTCAAATGAATCCGTCGCTGCACGACTCAGAAAAACGGATGCGTCCATCTGAAAAATAGTCGAGCGGTTCGCAACTCCGAGCGATTCGACGTTGTCACGGCAAAATCTCAGAACGTGCGGATTCGATTCGACAAAAGTGGCATGCCTTCCTCCGCGGCTCAGGGCTTCCAGACCCAGAGCCCCCGTTCCGGCGTACAGATCGAGAACGGACACACCGCTCAGGTCGAGCCGGGTCAAAAGCAGGTTGAACGAAGCCTCTCTGACGCGGCCTGTCGTAGGCCGCATTCCGCCTCCGCGAGGCACGCGTATCTGTCGCCCCCTGAATTCGCCTGCAATGACTCGCATAGAACGACCTTTGTGGAAAATCCCTTTCTCGTAGCACTAAAGAGCCGCACCCAGACAGGGGACGAAGGACTCGAATGCAAATCCCTCATCGAACTGATCAGCCTGAAGATCGAGGATGGAGATAGGATTCAGCAAACTCAAATTGTCTCCAAATACCCGGTAGAGGTCAGACCGGGCTTCGGCCTTCATTCGCTCCCCGTAGAGTCGAACATCGACGGTTTCCGACACGTTCAGACCCGAGGCCTGCAGTACAAAGAGAGCGAAATAGGCGATATCAGAGGGATTCGTTTCCTCTCGCTCCTGTCCGAAAATCCATTTGCCGTTCTGCATCACCGTAAACTCGGTGTAAGCGTCATAGAGGCCCACGGCAAGTTGATTCTGGCTCGTCGGCTTTTCCCTACTTCCCATCTTCTCGATGACCCGAGCAACGGCCTCCGAACTTGCAATGAACTCAACATCGGCCTCGCTGATTCGAGATGTAGCCTTGCGCAGCCGATCTTGCGCGACTGTAGAAATGTATGCAATCTGCACACGCCTCGAGTCTGAACCGTCCGCGTGGGAAATATCTTGCCCCAGATAAATTCGAACATTCCGGCCGGAAGACTCGTCAGGATGGAGAAGAGCCGCTTCAAAAGAAAGGTGCTCCCGCTGTAGGGCCTCCGACATGCCCGCCGGCGCCGCCGACGTAAACACGCTGGCCGCCGGTGGATGAACGGCGATCCTGAACGTCGTAGCGGCAGATCCGGAAAACACGTCCGAGACGGCTTCAGCCACCGAGTCCAGGTATTCGCCGGAACCGAAAAGGACCTCCGACACGTCGAACTCGAAATCACAGTTCCCCAGTCGTAGAAGCCGAAAGCGTGAGCCATACCGTTCGACCTCGGAGTAGCGCATCACCGCTCCGGTGAATTCGATGCCGGCTTTCGCAGACGCTCGCATACGGCGTCACCGAGTTGTAACGGGTCTAGAATAATTCAAGGGCTGCAGACTGGCTCGGCGTGCATCCCCCTACTCCCAACTGGCAGCGTTCAGCCGCGTAATATCCCCTCCGAGTGTGCCTACGTAGTCGTCCGAATCGGGATCCGAGAGTAGATATGTTTTAACGCGGGACGTATCGTTTACGGCCATTTCGAACATTTTTCCGGTTCGCGGAGAATAAATCAGCGAGTCCAGGACAAAACCTTCACCGAATATGCTGTCTCTGGCCGAGTAGACCGTCGAATCGCTGTTCACCCACATGACGAGCGAGTCCAACGAACTCACGAATCGGCCATTTTCTCTTTGATACAGAATCATCGCAGTCCGAACCTTGTTCATCTGCGTGCGGGTGTTTTCCGTTATTTCCTTTCGCCTCTCGACCGCCGCATAGGGCTCCACGATGGAGACGATGAGAAAGTAAGCAAGTACCACTATAACGATACCTAAGACGACCTGAAGGACCGATTGCAGTCGTCGGCTGGTAGAAGCCATTTCGTGCCCGCTGGGATAGATTTGAATAAAAGAATTCTGTGGGTCGATGAGCGATTACATCGGCCCCGAAAATACACGTAGCCCGCCCGAAATGCAATCTCGGCAAAACTACGCCGAGAGTCCCGTGACAAAACATTCACACACGATTTCGGTTGTACATGCCGAAAGCTACGCCCGTGTAGTGGAAGCAAGATGACAAACCTCTTAATCAACATCGATCACGTCGCCACTCTCAGAAATGCCCGGCGGGAGACATTCCCGGATCCGGTCCGGGCCGCCCTCGAATGTGAACTGGGCGGAGCCGACGGCATTGTTTTCCATCTTCGCGAGGACCGGCGCCATATCAACGACAGAGATGTCCGCCTGCTGAAGGAAAAGGTCCGTACCAAGCTGGATTTCGAATTATCCGTGGCGCCGGACGTTGTCGGAGTGTGTTGCGAAATCGTTCCGGACCTGGCCACGCTGGTCCCGGAACGCCGAGAAGAAATCACCACAGAGGGGGGATTGGACGCCGTCGCCAATCGGACCCACCTGGCGCCGGTGATCGAACGTCTTTACGACGCGGGCGTCACGGAAGTCGCCCTGTTCCTCGATCCGGAGGCCGACCAGATCGACGCTGCGGCCGAACTGGGTGCGAACGTGATTGAGCTGCACACGGGCGACTATGCGAACGCACATACGGACGATGCCCGTCACGAAATCCTGTCGAAGCTTGCCGCCGCCGCCGAGCGAGCCCACGAGAACAACCTGGCCGTTCACGCGGGACACGGCCTGGATTATTCGAACTACGAGTTATTCCGGGAGAGCGTTCTACATGTCGCGGAAGTATCCATTGGATTTGCCGTCATCGCGCGCGCCATATTCACGGGCCTGCGGAGCGCCGTGGCGGATATTCGCAAACTGGTCAAGCAGCATTGAATCGCCCGTAAATCCGATGTCAGAACACCACGGCGAGAACGATCACCGATCTGGGTATGCCGCGATTATCGGTAAACCCAACGTCGGCAAGAGTACGCTGCTGAATGCGATCCTGGGGCAGAAAATCTCCATCGTCACAAACAAGCCCCAGACGACCCGCCGCCGAGTTCTCGGAATCCTTTCGGAAGAGAAGTATCAGATCGTACTTCTCGATACGCCCGGCGTCATTGATCCCAGATATGGACTCCAGAAAGCCATGATGAAGGACGTCAAAACGGCCACGCATGATGCCGACATACTCGTATTCATGGCCGATGCGACGCTCGAAAGACTCGATACCCGGACCATGACTTTTCTCAAAGATCGACCATCCATTCTCGTGATCAATAAGATGGATCTCGTGAATCCGGAAACGGTGCTGCCCCTCGTCGAATCTTACATGGGTGAACATACATTCGACGAAGTAATTCCGGTCTCGGCGCTCAAGAAGAAGAACATCGATCTACTCGTCCGTGAGATCGTGGCCCGCCTGCCCGAGGGCCCTCCTTTCTACCCGAAAGACATGATCAGCGAGCAACCGGAAAGATTTTTCGTATCAGAAATCATTCGGGAGAAGATTTTTCAGAAATTCAGACAGGAAATCCCGTATTCGACCGCCGTAAATATCGTTCTGTTTGAGGAGCGTGAGGGTGAGAAAGACTTGATCGATGCCGAAATCGTGGTCGAGCGCTCATCTCAGAAAGGTATCCTGATCGGCAAAGGCGGGAAATCCCTGAAAAGCGTGGGAACCGCCGCACGACAGGATATCGAATCATTTATCGGTCGACCCGTGTTTCTTCGACTCCACGTCAAGGTTCGATCAAACTGGCGAGATTCGGACTCGTATCTGCGGTCCTTCGGATACAAGACCTGAGCCCGCGATCGGTGACGAGATGCCACACGCATACTCCCGCCACCAGGCTGAGACGGCCACCCGTGGGGTCGTTACGAGATAGCTATCCCGAGGCCGACGCCGAGTCGGTTCTTGAGCATAGAAGGCAACTCATGACCGTGAAGTGAAAATCGTCGAAACGTATGGCGTACCGGATAGTCGACCCTCAGCGAGCGAAAAGCGTGTCTGCGCTCCGGCTCTGATACGGTTCTGAGCGGCGCCATCCGTTCGTGGTCCTCGACAATCGGATACATCTGCCGCGCGAGTTCGTGCATGAACTGATCGGGATCGACCCGGAAATCGGCATCGGGCATCTGTAGCTTTAACATTGCGCCGCTCGGATCCCCGGATCCGGGACGACGCTCGAGGCCGAAAAACTGACATACGGCCTCGGCAACCGCTTCTGTACTTGCCATCTTGGCGTCGTGTGAGTAACCGGCGATATGCGCAGTCGCGATCTCCGCCAGATGGTGCAGTTCCGGATCCGGCGAGGGTTCCGTTTCCCAGACGTCGACGACCGCTCCGGCAAGACGTCCATTTACGATTGCGCCCCTCAGCGACCGCTCGTCTGCGACGCCGCCCCTCGACGTATTTATGAACCACGCGTTCGAGGGGAGCAATGACAGTTCCCGGTCTCCTATGAGATGAAAAGTCGGATCCCGGCCATCACGCGCGAGCGGTACGTGGAGGGTCAGGATGTCGGATTCGCGAAGCAGCGTGGAAAGCTCTATGTAGTCGTGCGATTCGCCCCTCCGCTCGGCGAGACGCGCCAGAGGCGGATCGTTCCGAAGAACCCTGAGGCCCAGAGCCGCAGCTCGTCGCGCCAGTCTTGACCCGATGGCGCCGCACCCTACGATTCCCAGAGTCCTGCTTTTAAGCGACGAATGACGGGTCGCGAGTTCGTAGAGCGCTGCCAGCACGTATTCCACAACCGATTCGGCATTGGCACCCGGCGCATGGGCAAAACCTATCCCCTTCTCTTTCAGGAATCGGAGGTCAACATGATCGATCCCCGCCGTCGCCGAAGCGACAAAACGAACCGAAGAGTCCTCCAGCAGGCGCGCATCAATGCGGTTGACGCTACGTACGACGAGCACATCGGCATTTTTTACCTCATTTGGAGCGATTTCAGGACCCGGGAGGAGGTGAACATCGCCGAATTCGGAAAAAACATCCACCATAAAGGGAATGTTGGTATCTGCAACGATTTTTATTCCCATTGCACAAAATCTCCGAAGTACGATAGTCACTGACTGCAGAACAGGTGTATTAACACTGAATACGGCTCAAATAAGACGATTACAGCGCCTTTAAAGTACTCAAAAGGTTCTCCAAGTCATGAAGCAGGCATAAAGCTTGCTTTAACACCACATCAAGCGATCGTTAAGCAGACATGAAGCCGGTATGAACCGGGGATGAATTCGTGATATTACTAGCTTAACTTCTTTATTATCAGGTATTTACAAAGACTATAAATCCTGAAACAATGCCTCAACCTAACCGTTGAGTGCGGCTATTCGGGTGAGAAAACCCTCACACCGCGTGAACTGTCCGAACCCGGACTTTGCCGGCTTGAAAGCAGCCACACGTGAAAAACCCTGATAACCAACAGAATCCATGCTAAAGAGCTCAACTGCGGTACGTGCGATCACGACATTCGTAATAAGCTTCACAGGCGTCACTGCGTTCACGATGGACCTGTTGGGTGAGCCGGCTCCGATCGACCGGCCCGCGGACATGATGCAGGTCATCGACTCGGTCTCCGTCCGCCCGCTGAGTCCTATAGAAGAGGCCATTCTCTACCCGAAGCGTCTCACCCCATTACCGCCTGAGAAACTCGATACCGAGACACTGTGGCTGGCGCGAGCCATTTTCTCCGAGAGCAAGCGTCCCGAGGAACAGCTGCTCGTGGCCTGGGTGATCCGAAACCGCGTAGAGACCCGGTATCGCGGCATGAGATCATACGAAGCCGTCGTAACCGATCCTTACCAGTTCAGTGCATTCAGAGACGAAAGTCAAATGCGTCGGTTCTACTCGTCGCTGGACGTGACTTCCCGGGTACCGGGCTGGAATCTTGCGCTCATAATTGCGTACGACGTCCGTCATACCGACGCCGAGTTCCGGCCGTTCTCGGTTCGGACGAGGCACTTTTACAGTGAACGCTCCATGAGTCGCCGGCGCCATCCGCTCTGGGTGGAAGGCCAGGATCCGGTCAAGATCGAACTGGTCTTCGAAGTCGACCAGAGGCGCTTCCGTTTCTACGAAGGAATATCCTAGCCTCCGGCTGGGTTGGTACTTTATGTCCCCAAGGGCGTGTTGGTTTTTTACGACGCGCCCCTTTCAATGCCGAGAGTCTACAGACCAACCCCGATCCTCAACATCACGGTGTTGAGCCGTTGGGGTTCAGCGGCTTCGAAATTAACGGACCCGATCGAAAGATCTTTCTTCATGAACCGGGAAATCCCTATGGTGTAACGAAACTCGGGGAATATCCTCAAACCCAGTAGGTTCACCGCCACGCCTACACCAACGTTCCCGGATACGGAGACCTTTTCAAACGCATCTTTGAAATCCTTGTCGCTTGAAAACGGAAAACTGAATACCGGACCGAAGATGACATATGGAGTCAGTACGGGTGTCGCAGATAGATTGAATCTCAAATCCACGGGAATCTCGAACAGCGACAGATCGAAATCCTTGACAACGCCCGGCAGTGATGCCTCGAACTTGCCCATGGATCGGTAGAACAGACCGGTGCGAATACCGGCGGGACCGATGCCCAGATCGTAGAACAATCCGATGTGATAACCACTCGCGTTATCGAAAGTCCCTTTGGCGTTCCCGATCTCGAGGTCCGAAATTCCCTCATAGTTGAGTCCGACGGCGAAACCAACTTGTGCGCACAGGCACCGTGTGCCGACACCCGATAAAACCAGAATCACGACGACGAAAACAATCTGACCGATCTTTCGCATGATACCGTACGTCTCGTACTTGATGACTGGAGGAGTGCGGAACCGTCAGTTGACAATACCTGTGCCGCGCCCAGGGCCTGTTAACGCTACCTGAAAGCGTCCTGCCGGTGGGTAGGCCCTGGTACCCGTTTGGTAACGTCCGGTTGCAACCTGAAGGTCGGTCGAGAGTTGAGACGAACAAACATATTCTTAAAAACTTCCAATCAATTACCACGGCTAAAGCCGGGGTTTCCTCAGGCAGGAAATCGCTATCCATATGAAAATAGGAATCACCTGTTATCCCATATACGGAGGAAGCGGTGTCGTTGCTACAGAGCTCGGAAAGGCGCTGGCAGCCAGGGGACACTCGGTCCATTTTATCTCCTATTCCATGCCATTTCGTCTGGCTCACATCCGGGAGAATATCTTTTTCCACGAGGTGGATGTAAACACGTATCCGCTGTTCGAATATCCTCCCTATACGCTCAATCTCACTTCGAAGATGGTCGACGTGGTGAAGTACGAAAAGCTGGATATTCTACACGTGCACTACGCCATCCCGCACGCCACGAGCGCGGTTCTGGCACGCAACATTCTTGCGGATTCAGGCATTCACATTCCAATCGTGACCACGCTTCACGGTACCGACATCACGCTCATCGGTCGAGACCCGTCCTTTGCGCCGGTGATTAATTATTCCATCAACGAGTCGGACGGCGTCACCGCAGTATCGCAGCATCTGAAAGAAGAGACACTCAGCTGCTGCGACATCAATGCCGAAATCGAGGTCATACCCAACTTCATCGACACGGATAGATTTCGCCCGCTCAAGAAGGACCATTTCAAACAGGCGCTGTGTCCGCACGGAGAGAAACTGATCGTCCATGTCTCGAACTTCCGTCCGGTGAAGCGTACCGTCGAGGTCGTTGAGGTCTTTCATAGACTGCACTCGGAAGGAATCGGCATAAAGCTGCTTCTCGTTGGAGACGGACCAGATCGCGTACCGACCGAACACAGGGCCCGTGAACTGGGAGTCATCGACGATATTCGATTCCTCGGAAAACAGGAGCCGATCGAGGAGATCCTGGCGATCGCAGACATCTTCCTGATGCCGTCCGGATCCGAAACATTCGGCCTCGCGGCCCTGGAGGCCATGGCCTGCCGTGTTCCTGTCATCGCCACCAATATCGGTGGCCTGCCGGAACTGATCATCGACGGCGAGACCGGGTTTCTGTGCGATGTGGGCGATATCGACGCGTTTACTGACAGAGCGCGGCTCCTGTTGGGGGATGAGGAGCTTCGACAGCGGCTTGCCGAGGCGTCTCGCAAGCGTGCCACGGAGTGCTTCGACATGGACAAGATCGTTCCGCAGTATGAGTCGTATTATGAGCGCGTTCGGGATCGGGTGCTGGCAGAGGCTGTCTGATTTCGTATCCTGAGCGACGTTTCCAGCGAGCCGGTGCGATAAAGGAACACTTAATCAGCAAAAAGAAACACTTCTACCCGGTCAGTGGGTTCTTCCAGTCCTACCTGCTTCAGTACGGCCGCATCTATCGCGATAGTATCCACTACGACGATCTTCAGCGATACGCCAACGCCGTACCCGTCTACGATGAGAACGAAGATGACATGCTCTGGGCGACCGTTCTCTATGCCGATTCAGAGCGGGATGAAATCCACCAACACCTTCTGAAAGCCTATGCCATTCTAAAGGCGGACGGAGACATTTCCATTACGCGCCACCTCTTCGTCGAGACGGTGGACATGTGTGTCTACGGTAATACCCTTCCGTTTCGCGTTCGTGTGGTAAACAGCATCAACGAAAATTTCGACTATTTCTATGTCAAGAAAATCGATGCCAACAGGCTCTACGGCCTGGAACTGGAACATATCCTTTCCCCAAATCGCATCAACTATTTCATCCATGGAGATACCATCGTCGAGGAGCACATCGTCGGAATTCCCGCCGAGGCCTTTTTAGCAGAGGACATGCCGCTGACCCGATTCGACCAGGTCAGACTAGCTAAGGAATTCGTCAAGTTCAACGAGCGCTGTTTCATCTCCCTGCTCGGGGACATGCACTCCGGGAATTTCGTCATCGAGTTGACGAGAGATTTCGAAAAGTGGCATTTCAGGATTCATCCCATCGACTTCGATCAACAGAGTCACCACTGGCGAAAAGAAGTCTATCTGCCTCAATTCTATCCGCAAAACGTTCCTTTCGTGGCCGTCACGACACAGTCTCTGGCTCCGGAAAACGTCGTCCAGTATCAGACCGAAGAGCGCAGTCTGATCGCGACTCGGGTAAAAGTGTCCCACGGACGATTCAACGAGCTGATGTCCATCATGCGAGAAGATATTATTTCTTCGGACGACTACGTCCGGCGTCTGGGAGCGCAGCTCGCTCAGCACTACGATGACGCGAAGTTCGAGCATTGCGATACGATGGGAGAACTCGTATACCAGTCGATCATGTCTCTTCTTGGAAACGCCGGACCGGCCACTTCTCCCCTGACGGCCCTCTAGTATGGTTCGTGCCTAGACATCTGACGGGCAACGCCTCACGCACCTCAAACCGACTCCTTGCCCTTTGGCGCGGGGAGTGTCAAACCGACTCCCCGAATCACGTCAGAAACGGATTCGTGCGAGCCTCCTCCCCCACCGTCGTCTTCGGACCGTGTCCGGAGTAAACGACATAGTCATCTCCGAGAGGAACGATTTTCTGAAAAATAGATTGCATCAGCGTGGGCAATGACCCCTGCCACAGGTCAGTTCGTCCAATCGATCCGGCAAACAGTACGTCGCCGGCAATTACATAGGAACCCGCGTGGTCGACAAATGAGACCGAACCGGGCGAGTGACCGGGTGTGTGGACGACGTCCCATACAGTGCTCCCGAACTTGATCTGATCGCCTTCTTCGATCGGAATCAGTTCGACCTCTGGATTCTCGAATGGTAGACCGAACATGCTTGCCTGGATGGAGGCGTTCTCGACGAGGGGAAAGTCGTCCCTGTGAAGCTGGACGCCGAGATTGAGCCGCCTGGATAGTTCTGCACAGCCGAAAATATGGTCGATATGCCCGTGCGTGAGCAGAAGGTGTTTGGCCGTCAGACTCTTTTTTTCGAGGTAAGACAGGACCACATCGATCTCTTCAGGCGCCATACAGCTTGGATCCACCACTGCGGCCTCTCCCCCGCTCTCCACCACGAAACAGTTGGTTGTGAACGGATTGAAAACAAAAGATTTTACACTCATGGAGAGAAAAACGGAAACCGAAAGAAACTTATGTGTAATGTCGGTATAGCTGCGTATACGATACGCAAACTTGGGAGATTATAGAACGACGAGCACATGCGCCATTACCATCGCATGATCATCAGAATGTTGCCGGGACCCATGCTGGCCTGGCTGAGCATGCTGATGTTTCTACTCGTCATGCAGTTCCTGATCAAATATCTTCCTGATCTGGTCGGAAAAGGGCTACCGGTGGGAGTAATCATCGAACTCATTGCATACAATCTGGCTTACATGCTCGTATTGGCCGTGCCCATGTCGGTGCTCATCGCCGCGCTCATGTCGTTCGGGAAACTCGTCGAAACCAATGCCTATGTTGTCATCAAGTCGTCCGGGGTTTCTTTCCCCCAACTCGTATGGCCGGCTCTCGCGATAGGTGTCCTGCTGACCGGAATGATGCTGTATTTCAACAATGAGGTACTCCCGGAGGCCAATTTCCGAGCGCGAAATCTGTGGCAGGATATCCGGGTCGCCAAACCGGGTTTCGACCTTAAACCGGGCGAGTTCTACGACGGTATCGATCAGTATAGAATTCTGGTGGGGGAAATACCCGCTGACAATCCGAACGAGCTTCGCGACGTAACGATTTACGACTACTCGCATGGAGCCCGCTTCCGTACCGAAATTTCGGCCAAACGCGGATATCTGGAATCGGTCGGTTCGGGCGAAGCTGTGAACCTGGTACTCTTCGACGGCGAGGTCCACAGACGAAGACCACGGGGAAGCGGCGAAAACGAGCGCTATGAAAAGCTCACATTCGAACGCTACAGGTTTCAGATCTCGCTGGAGGATCTGCATTTCGAGAGGTCCGATCCGTCTCGGGGCCGACGTACGGACCGGACGATACGTACGAGGGTGATGATGCAAATGGTGGACTCGCTCGTCCTCTCCCTCCGAAACGAGAAACAACTGCTTCGCGAACCGTTGCTGGCTCTCGGAACAGGCAGAAATATCAGAGCGCCCGGATCGACACTTACTAAGGGTTCGTCGTCGCGGGTGATTCGCGAGAGGACGGGTAAGCTGCCCGACGGATTCAGCTATCACGACATCGCGCTACAGAGGGCAAGGAGCGAACGAACCAGAATCGACACTGCAAGGCGTTACATCATCAGGGCCGAGCGGACGGCGGACCGTTACCGTGTGGAGATTCATAAGAAGTATTCCATCGCTCTCGCATGTATGATCTTCATGCTGATAGGGGCGCCTCTGGGCCTGTCGATCCGAAGAGGTGGACTCGGCGTGGCGGCTGCTCTCGCTGTTGGCATCTTCCTTTTCTACTGGGTGACGCTCGTCAACGGCGAAAAACTAGCAGATAGAGGCCTGCTGACTCCGTGGGTCGGGATGTGGGCGGGTAACATCGTGACCGGGCTTATCGGACTGGCACTGGCGCTTCATATCACGTTCGACCGGCGTGCCACACGATGGCCGTGGAAACGGGTTCCGGCGGGTTCCGACGCTGCGCCTGCTGATTCTGAGGCGGTCCAGCCTTCTCCTACAACCCAATAACTTCCAGTCGACCCGATGGCGGAAAGTGGAACGTTTTATCTGGTACCCACACCGATCGGTAATCTGGCGGATATGACGTTTAGAGCCGTCGAAGTACTGAAATCCGTGGATCTGGTAGCATGCGAGGACACACGCACATCCGCAACGCTTTTTCGGAAATATGGTATCGAGACGCAACGGACCAGTTTTCACGCCCACAATGAGCATCGAAAGACAGCGGACCTCGTCAGGCGGCTGCGTGCCGGGTCCGATGTTGCATTGATTCCCGACGCCGGATCACCCGGCATATCGGATCCAGGATTTCTGCTCGTTCGCGCCTGCATCGAAGCGGACATCCGCGTGGAGGCGATACCGGGCGCCACCGCCTTCATTCCGGCCCTCTGTGCGAGCGGGCTCCCGTCGGATCGATTCGTATTCGAAGGATTCCTGCCAACCAAAAAAGGAAGAATGAAACGTCTGTCCGTTCTCGCTGCCGAGGAACGGACCGTAATCCTGTACGAGGCCCCTCATCGAATCGAGAAGCTTTTCCGTCAACTCATCGAAACGTTCGGCGCCGACAGACCCGCCGTTATCGCGCGAGAGATTTCCAAGATATACGAGGAGTATCAACGGGGTCCGTCCGGAATGCTCCTCGAGTGGATCCGTGCGAACAAGCGCATAAAGGGAGAAATCGTAGTGATTATAGCCGGTGTTCGGTATCTGAATCGCGTCGTCGCAAATGACTCGGCTCAGGAGGTCAAGCGGCGGTCGACGGATTGAATCAAACACCGGATGGTCGCGTTCATAGCGCGACTCTAAGGTCGGCGACTAACGGGGCTTATCGAAGAGCGGCAGGCTCCGGTATCGGAGCAGCCGCGGACCATCTGAGGAAGTCGCCACCATCCTGAAAAGCATTCTCGCAGACAGAGATGAACTGGAAACGCACGGAAAAGTTGATTGCCGGGGCGGTATTCATTTACGCGCTCGTGATCTACCTCCTCACGGTTGCCCCTTCCGTCTCCTTCTGGGATTCAGGGGAGTTCATCGCCATCGCCAACCAACTCCAGGTCTCGCACCCCCCGGGAGCTCCCTTTTACATGCTGATCGGACGGCTTTTTTCGATGTTTGTCCCGGTCGCCTTCATTCCGCTGTCGGTGAATCTGATATCCGTTTTGTCGAGTGCGGCAACCATCCTGCTGCTTCACCTCATCATCGTCCGACTGATCCGGGAGTGGCAGGGAAACGAGGCCGAAAAAACGACGATCGACCGTATCACGGCCCTGGCAGGCGGCGCAACCTCCCCCGGCGCATTTGCGGCAGTTCATGCGTCCCTTGGCCTCGGCAAATTGGTTCATGGCATCATCGAGCAGATCCAATTCATCGAGTTGGCGGCTGAGCTGTTGAAGCGTTTCGCTCATTTGATTCATCGCGTCCGCGGCCTTTTTTGAATTGCCATTGTTGAGCCCTTCGACCGCATTGCCTAGCTGTTTGGCCATGTCGCGGAGCATGTCCATTTGTGGATCCTGAAATTTCATATCGTTGAGTTGGTCTTTGAGCCCTTGCGCCCCATTCCCGGCCTGCTGGATGAGCTGTTCGAGGTCATTCTTGGCTTGTTCTTGGGCATCGGCCATCTTTTGGAGCTTCTTTTGCAACTGGGTGAGGCGATCTTTGAGTTTTTCCTTGGCTTCGGGGTCCAGTTGTTCGTTGGCAATTTTCTCTTTAAGTTGATTCAACTGTTCGGCGGCTTTTCGCAGGTTTCCTTTTTTCAGCGCGCTGGAAAATTTGTCCATCGGGCCTTTGTCCACTTTCTTCAAACCGGCTCGCAATTGCTGTCGGATCTTGTCGCTGCCCGCCAGACTTTGACGCCGCTTCTGGAGTTCTTTGGAAACATCGTTCAGTTTGATCATCGCCTGTTTCCGGTTCATCTTCTTTTTGGCCAGTACTTCAAGGCGTTCCTTGGCTTCCTGGAGCATCTTAGATGTTTCAGTGAACCCCTTTTTCTTGGCCTCCTTTTGCCGTTTTTCTATTTTTTTCGG
>JACZYK010000267.1 GCA_022571135.1 Bacteroidota bacterium | reverse complement strand
AGTACTCGTCGCGTTGATCGGAAGCGCCTGATCATTTCGACGTAGTCGTTTGAAACGGTCTTGTCCTGGAGGGCTCCGGCGCGGAAGCTTTCGAAAAGCCGATTCCGCTGCGTCAGGTCGCCACGCCCGGGTCTGGAGTTGCCTCCGGTCGCAAACGCCTGTAGTCGAGCGAATATTTTCCGGGTCCGAAAATCAGGATGATCGCCAGCAGCAGCATGACCAGGATGGAAAGTTCGAGGGATTGATTCGGTGTAGCGAATCCGTCCGCGAGGTGTAGGAAAAACACCGCGTCGATCAAAATGGGGAGCTGCACGGCGGCTGCCAGCCTAGTGAACAACCCGATCAGAAGGAGAATTCCGCCCCCGATGTGGGCTATCATAACGTAATATGATACCCATTCCATGGTACGCCCGTCGCCCAGTTCGGCAACGGCGGAGGGCTCGAACGCAAACCAAATTCCCCTGACCAAAAGCGCGCCGCCCAGAAATATCCTGACCAGATCGAATCCGCTCGAATTATGCCGCCACTGCCACTCGACAAGCCGCTGGTGTCTTGTTAGCTCACTCAGATTATTGTTCATCGTGCTATCCTCGAATCGATCTCCGGGAGATCCATCCACAAAGGATCTCCCTCAGGTTTGAAATTTCTTGTCGCCACGAAATGCCAGCCGTGGTGAAAATTGAGTTTAAATTTGCCTCCGCCGAAATGTTCGACAAGGAAATGCACGGGATCATTCAGCAGGCCGTACATATCGGTGGAGTCGTACACGGCCAATCTTTTGAAGCGGATGGAACCGCCCTTCGGCTCCTGGACAAGGACCGTTACCGTCGAACCGCTGAGTACCATCACAAACTCCTTTTCAAGCTTGGATTCGGATGGGTTCACAATCCCCTCCCGCTTCAGTCGCTTGTACACGTATTTCTCGTATAGAGGCCAGACCCAGTTCATCGTTCCAATCGGTACCGGTTAATCTCTCAGGGCCCATCCGAAGAAGAGGAAGAAGAATCCAAGGATGAGGAAGAAAAGAATCGCAATCGCTCCTACTTCTTGCATCGTGACCGCTGTGGGAAGAGATTTCAGTCCGAAAACGAGTAGAACTCCCCCACCGATAAACATGGCCGCATATCGTCCGATCGTTCCGATCCCGACGTGGGCTCGCGCCTTTCCGGAACGCGTGGCGACCGATTTAGAAGCTTCAAATTCAGCCGCGGCCTCGAGTCTCTGGCGCTCCCAGTCGGCCACTTTCTGCTGATGGCGTTGGGCAGCTTCTCGCTTGCGCTGTTCGGCTTCCGCCGTAATCCCGCGTACGAATATCAAGAAATCCAGAGAATACGGGCCGGATCCGCTCATCAGGAGGATCCCCAGGATGAAGAGCACGAGCGCCGACAATTCCAGTGACTGATTGGGCATGAACAAGCCCCCCTGTACGATCGCGAAGTAGACGGCGCCGGCGACAACGGGAATCTGTACGAGCGCTGCGAATTTTGTCAGCAGACCGAAGGCCAGCATCAATCCTCCCCCGAGGTGGGCGAGGATTGCTATTTGTAGAAGGATAGACGGTAGCAGATAGTCCATGTCGCCCGTCTGAACGAGGGCGATGATGCGCGAGGAATCCGATATGAACAGGACGCCCCGGACGAAAAGGACAATACCAAGAAAGATGCGGATGAGATCGAGTGCGACGTCTGAATGCGTTCTGTTAAGCGCAAAGAAGCTTGTTTTTTCGCTCATGATTCTGCGATTGATTCATTCGCTCATGATCAACGCATCGGACCGATCATGAGGTTGGGCGGTGCACCCAAATGGCTTCTAGGAGAGCCTAAAGTACAAGGCTAGCGGGGTGTTTCACAAGCGAAACTCCAGAATCGTAGACACTTTATTTTCAATTTATTCCCTTCTTTTGCGCCTTTAACACAAATTTTCTATTATCGAACCCTTATACAAAAGCCACGATCCGGAGGTACGCCTCAACGATTTAATGTGGCCATTTTCCAGCACCAATTCTATCGAACCATGCGATCCAATTTCCGAACAAATTTCTTGGCCGTGGCCACGCTTTTTCTCTTTTCCTCCTGCGGTGGCGACTCTGCCAACGACTCCTCCACTGCCGCCCCCGAATCCGAGGCCACAGCGGTCGACTCGACTCCGATGGGGACGGCTTCCATAACCGGTTCAATTACATTTTTGGGTACGGCACCCGAGATGCCCCGTATCAGACAGGATCGCGAATGTTCGGGACTGAATGAGATGCCGGTGATGGCCGAGACTGTCATCGTAAACGAGAACGGTATGCTGAAGAACGTCTTTGTGCACGTGACAGAGGGACTCGGCGAATACTCGTTTACTCCTCCGGCCGAGCCGGTCGTGTTCGATCAGAGGGGCTGCACATACTCCCCCCACGTCTTCGGAATCCAGGTCGGACAGGACCTGAAGATTCTGAACAGCGACCCGCTCTTGCACAATATCCACGCGCTGGCCAAGGAGAACCGACCGTTCAACTTCGGCATGCCGAACAAGGGAGACGAGCGGATCCGGAGCTTTCGGGTATCCGAAGTCATGATGAAAATCAAATGTGATGTTCATCCGTGGATGGGAGGTTACGCAGGCGTTGTAGATCATCCCTTCTACGATGTGTCCGGAGACGACGGCGGATTCATGATCGAGAACCTGCCGCCTGGCGAGTACGTGATCGAAGCCTGGCACGAAGAGTACGGCACGGCGACCCAGAACGTCACGGTCGCCGACAGTGCCCAGGTTAGCATCGGTTTCGAATTCGGCGCGGGAACCGGAACTGGCTGATCAGTCGCACGTCTGGTTCCGCGGCGTACGGTCTCTGCACCGACTCCAATTCTGTCGAAGTACCCTCAGTCGTCGTCCCCTCACCCGGACCGGATACAGGATCTAATCAGGTATGACCCACGAGACGGATCAAGGATCACCCCATATGGCCGATAGAGGCCCCGAGTTGTTCGACGAACGTCACGAGCCTGTGCCGCAGAGTTTCTGGAGACACTACGTTTTCTCCACCGACCACAAAATCATCGGCATTCAGTATGGCCTGACGAGTCTGCTGTTTCTGCTCATTGGATTCTGCCTGATCATGCTGATGCGGTGGCAGCTCGCCTATCCCGGGGAGCCTCTTCCCTTCATCGGCTGGCTTTTCAGCGACGAGACCATGCCGGACGGCGTGGCCCTCGGCTATAGCGGGCTAAAGCATTCTCGTGATCTTCATCAGCGCCCTGGGCGGGGCAGAGCGCGTGCTTGCGATGGCACGAGACAGTAGATACGGGACCGCCGACGATGCAGCGGCGGCGACTATGGCCCTGGCGCGAACGGCTGGCTGTGCTGATCGGATTCGTATCGTGACGGAGAGGATGACCCTCGCGAGAGCGCTGGAAAAGACGGGGCTCGACGGCGGCGGCGACGGGTGCGAATCGCACAAGCGCCGGCCGCGACCAGGCGTAGTCGGCAAGCGAGCCGCCGGGCGGCGCTTGCAGCGACCAACGCAGGTCGGGGGCAGTGGTCGGGCCGGGGCGACCGGGACGGACGACC
>JACZYK010000266.1 GCA_022571135.1 Bacteroidota bacterium | reverse complement strand
TACTCGATCTCCATCTGCTCAAACTCGCGGTCACGGAAGATGAAGTTGCCGGGGGTGATCTCGTTGCGGAACGCCTTGCCGATCTGGGCGATGCCGAAAGGGAGCTTGCGACGGGAGGTGGTGAGGACGTTATCGAAGTTGACGAAGATACCCTGGGCGGTCTCCGGCCGCAGGTAGGCGACGGAGGCGTCGTCCTCCACTGGCCCGACGTACGTCTTGAACATCAGGTTGAACATACGCGGCTCGGTGAGTTCGCCGCCGCAATCAGGGCAGGGCACGCCGGCGACGTCCACGGCTTGCCCGTGGACGCTCTCCGCCTCGTGCTTGTGCGCGACCAGCTCGTCGGCGCGGAAGCGACGCTTGCAGGACTTGCAGTCGACCATCGGTGACATCTACCGCAGACTTTACGAACTCGATCCGACAAACGTCGTGTGGTATTATATCAACTACATTATCTCCGATTTTGTACAGGACGACAGGAAAAGCGAGGCTATCGATTTCATGGACGATGTCGAAAGGCACTTTTCGGATAACGAGGAAGTCGTGACCGGTCTCGATCAATGGCGTGGATCACTTTTTACGTCTCCAGAGGAGCGGATGGGCTATCTCGAAGGGCTACTCGAAAAAACGCCGGATGACATTGACCTCATTTCGGAGTTATTCGACTTATACCAGTCCGAGGGGCTTCGGAATCGCGTATACGATTTGGCCCCCCGGCTGCTGAAACTTCGTCCCACGGCCCACACGCTGCGGCTTTTAGGAAAAATGAGACTCGACGACGGTGATACGGGTGAGGCCATATCCCTTTACCGGCAGTCGCTCGAAATTGAGGGCGGAGCCGAGGCAGCAAAAGAGGTATACTACAATATCGGCGTCGCGCACCAACAGGAAGGACGCCTTTCGAGAGCGCGGACATCTTTTCGCCGATCGCTACGGGAAAATTCGAATTTTGGCGAGGCCCTCATCGCAATCGCTGACCTTTACCTTGAATCCGTCACGGCTTGCGGTTCATTTGAGCGCGAAGACAAGGCCGTGTATTGGCTGGCAGCCGACTATTTCGATCGGGCTGGTGCCCGCGATCAGAGCATAGCCACAAAGGCGCGTCAACGTCTCGCGTCCATCCGGCCGTCCTTCCCGGACGTCGAGGCTAAGTTCTTCAAAAACTGGAATACGGGTGACAGCTACACGATCAACTATGGGTGTTATACCTGGATCGGGGAGACGACCAGGGTCCGATAGACCGAATTTTCTGCTGCCTCTCGGGTTGGAAAGGCGGGTGTGAAAGCGTCCGCCTTTTCTATGTCAAGGTTGACTTATCGAATATGCCGAGAACACTTCAGAAAGCGTTGTCAATCAACCACTTAATCGCGATTTTTCACCCCTGTTGAAAGATTACTCGCGTTAAGACGCATCGCCCATGTCCCTCATCGCCGATATCCATGCACGCCAGATCTTTGACAGCCGCGGTAATCCGACCATCGAGGTAGAAGCGGTAACTGACGACGGATTTTTCGGCAGGGCTGCAGTTCCAAGTGGCGCCTCGACGGGAGAGCACGAAGCCGTAGAGTTACGGGACGGGGACGAGTCCCGGTATCTCGGAAAGGGTGTGCAGAATGCTGTCGACAACGTGAACGAAATCATCGCTCCTGAAATCGAGGGCCGCTACGTTTTCGATCAGGCAGAGATCGATCAGTTACTTGTTGATCTGGATGGGACACAGAACAAAGGACGGCTCGGTGCGAACGCAATACTGGGTGTCTCCCTCGCAGTCGCCCATGCTGCTTCTGAAGCTTCCGGACTGCCTCTCTTCCGGTACATCGGCGGAACAGGCGCCTGTGAGTTGCCCGTTCCGATGATGAACATCATCAATGGAGGCCGGCATGCGGACAACAATGTCGATATGCAGGAATTCATGATCATGCCGTGCGGCGCCCCCTCGTTTTCGGAGGCTTTGAGGATGGGAACAGAGGTCTTTCACCATCTGAAGCAGGTGCTGACACAAAAGGGATATAATACGTCCGTGGGTGATGAAGGTGGATTCGCACCCAATCTGTCGAGTAATGAGGAGGCCATCGAAGTCATCCTCCAGGCCATAGAAAGTGCCGGTTACCGGCCCGGGGAAGACATTTATCTCGCCCTCGATCCGGCTATGAGCGAGATGTACAGGGAAGGATCCTACATCTTCTGGAAGAGCGATCCTGACCGTGGACGCAGTTCGGAAGAAATGGTCTCTTTCTGGAGTGAATGGATCAAAAAATATCCGATCATTTCCCTGGAGGATGCAATGGCCGAAAACGATTGGGACGGATGGAAAGTCCTTACCGATGCTGTCGGAGGAAAAGTCCAGATCGTAGGTGACGACCTTTTTGTAACAAATACGAAATTCCTGCGGAAGGGCATCGACGCAGGGTGTGCAAACTCCATTCTGATCAAGCTAAATCAGATCGGAACGCTCACCGAAACGCTTGCGGCCGTCGAGTTGGCCCACAAACATCGCTATACGACCGTCATCTCGCACCGCTCCGGAGAAACAGAGGATACAACGATCGCCGACCTCGCAGTAGCCGTCAATGCCGGCCAGATCAAGACCGGCTCGGCATGTCGCAGCGACCGAATGGCAAAGTACAATCAACTGCTGAGAATTGAGGATATGCTGGGAGTGACGGCCCGGTTTTCAGGTATTCAGGCATTTCGGTTTTCTATCGTAAATTGAGTCCTGATTCAGATTCTGTCCCCGAACCGGGTCCAAATTAGTCCGTCCATGTTCTGGCTATCACTAATTCATGGCGTTTCCGGACGTTTCAAAAAATGGCTTCTGATCCTGGGGGCGGCGCTGATCCTTTTCTGGTTCGTCTTCCTGGATAGTCACAGCCTTATCTCGAGATTGCAATGGCACGGTGAGCAGTCTCGCCTCGAGGAGGAAAATGCGAGGCTCAAAGCGGAAATTGAGATGCTGGACGAAAGGCTCTCTCGGCGCCTGACGGATGAAGAAATAGAACGCATCGCCCGCGAGCAGTACGGTATGACGCGCCAGGGAGAAGTCGTATATCCGTTGGAGTTGGAGAATTAGGGCCTGTTAACGCTACCTGGAAACGCCCTGTAGCGCCTGTTCAGGCCCTAGTCCCGGACTGCTCGGTGATCCCACTCATTTACATTCTTTTCAGATGCAGCTTGCAGTAGGAGTAGATCTTGGAGGTACATTTATCAAGGCCGCCCTCGTCTCGGACGAATCCGGCATACTGGATCAACGGTCCTCTGAAACCGGGGCCGATAAAGGGCCCAACGAAGTACTCGACAGGATTTCCCGTCTCGTACAGGAGTTGTTCTCGTCTGCGTCGGACAAAAACATTCTGGGTTTAGGCATCGGGGCTCCAGGAGTGATCAACTGGGAACGCACTACCGTAAACCACCCCCCTAATTTTCCTGGTTGGGAATCTATCCACGTTGGAGAGGCCCTCGAGTCTCGCTTGAACCGGTCGATATATACCATAGTCGAGAACGATGCAAATGTCGCGGGACTCGGTTCGGCTCACTATGGGGCCGGTAAAACGTT
>JACZYK010000026.1 GCA_022571135.1 Bacteroidota bacterium | reverse complement strand
GTTCGACGTGCCGGACAAGGGCGGAACACGCGTGCTCGTATCGACGGAGGGCAAGCTGCCCCAGCCGGTCCGGCTCTCGGTGGCGCTGGACGGAACGCGCGAGCTGAAGTTCACCCGCCAGCGCACGCCCTTCGGCATGTCGTACTACTCCTGCCCGGACGAACTGGCGGTGCGGCTGTCGAACCGGACCAACGCAGCCATCACCGCCTGGCCCGTGGTGCGGCTCAACGGCAACCGCGTGCCCATCGACGAGGACCACGCCGACCGCTGGCCCGCAAGCCTCGAGCCGGGCCAGACCATTCAAATCCCGCTGCGCCTGGCCCTCGGCCGCGTCTCCGAAGGCCCGCACCTGCTCCAGGTGTACTTCCTCGAAGACCCCCTCAAACGCGTCACCACCTTCCCCGTCACCCTCTCGCTGGCCACCGACGCCACCTTCGATATCACGCCCCCACGACCCGCGATCGACGTGCCGACGTCGCAACCCGCCACCGCACCGACGACCACGTCGGCGCCGGCGACGCAGCCAACCACGACCACGACGCAACCGAACTGATCCTTCACCGTTCGTCATCCGAGGATCCCCCACAGGTCCGACGCGGACTGCGGGCTAACCCCAATACGGTTCACTGAACGCGCATAAAACAAGCCTCTCGTTGAAGATAGAAGGAATTGCGTAAGGATTCCTTCTGTCCCAAGGGAGGCTCAAGTCATGATGTCTATCGGCCACGGAGGGCCGGAAGCTACAGGCCGCTTGGAGTGGCCATCGGCGTCGATCGTGCTCGAAGCGCTCAGCCAGTTCGTTTCCCCGGCCACCCTCCATTCGGTCTTGCGTCAAACCGGGCGCGAGAGTCAGCGGATCCGACGCCTGCCCGCGGCGGCGACGGTGTGGTTGGTCATCGCCATCGGGATCTGGACGGACCTGGACATCCCGGCCATCTGGCGGCAGGTCGTCGGAACCCTGCGGTCGTTGTTTCTGGTGGTGGCCAGCCGCCGTGCCCCAAGCAAGTCGGCCCTCTCGCAAGCCCGCACGCGGTTGGGGCCCCGGCCCCTGCGGCAACTGTTTGTCCAGACGGCCGGCCCCATCGCTCTCGATCAAACACGAGGAGCGTTCTACAAAGGGATGCGCCTCATGGTGATCGATGGGGTCACCTTCGAGATGCCCGACACGCCGGCCAATGTGGCCGCCTTTGGTCGGCCGCGCACCCGACGCAACGGGGAGTCGGTCGAGGGCGGCTACCCGCAACTTCACGCGATTCTTCTCGCCGAGGTCGGGACCCACACGATAGTGGAAGCCCTGATCAAGCCCGGCAAGAGCAGTGAATATCCCGTCGCCGGGTACCTGCTCGCCAAAGCGCCCCGTGGCAGTTTGGTGCTGCAGGATAGGGGGTTTTACGGCTACCGGCAGTTCGCCGAGGCCACTCGGCTGGGCGTGGAACTGCTCGGGCGTGTAACCCACCAGATTGATGAGTGCCGCCCGACCAGGGAGCAATCCCCCGGAAGGTTCTGCGATCACGGTCGTCACGCCACTCACCCTGGCGACCGGAATCAGCACCGAATTGGGATTAATCGCTGTGAGGGCTTCCATCTGTGGATTGATATCACCAATCTCCTGTGTATCGGTCGTTTCTTGGACCGATCCGATCTCGGTCAGTCCAAGCGTCGTACCCGAGTCGATCATGCCGGGATATACGGTCATGCCGGATGCGTCGATCACTTCTGCTCCATCGGGAATCTGGACGTCGGTTCCAACCGCCTCGATGCGGTCACCGCGTATGATGATGGTGCCGTTTTCGATCGTTCCGTTCGAGACGGTCTCGATGCGGGCATTCGTGATGGCGAAGGTTCCCTGGCGCGGCTTATCCGCCTGTTGCTGGAACAGGCCGGCCGCCAGAAGAAGCGTGAGTAGCAGGTTCATTCGCTGTGCGTGTCTAAGTCGTGATGGATGCCGAGAAACCCGAGCACATTAACGATTCCGGCGTTCTTCGATTTTCCGGATTCCATGGACGCTGTGCAATCCCGACACCTGCTCGACGTAGGAGTCGATTTCGGAAGAAGGATTCACGCGTAACCTGACGTCATCCCGGTCCTCGTCGCGATCGAAGTATTTGACGCCATCGACGAAAGTCATCTGAGGAACGGCATAGACGGAAAGCGGATGGCCGTCGAAAATCGTCAGATCTCCGTCCTTGCCTACTTCTATCGAACCGACCCGGTCGTTTATACCCAGTTGAAGGGCGGGGTTGATGGTGATCATCGAGAGGGCTTCGGTATCGGTGAGCCCCCCGTAGCGCTGGCTCTTTGCCGCCTCATGATAGAGATGACGGTTGAGCTCGCGCGAGTCGGAGTTTATCGAGGTTACGACGCCGTTACGCGTCAGAATCGCTGCGTTGTACGCCGTCGAGTAATAGACTTCGAACTTGTACGACCACCAGTCCGAGAAGACGGATGCATAGGCTCCGAACTCGGCCAGTTCCGGTGCTACCTTGAACGCCTCGTTGGCGTGTTGGAACGTTATCGAGTCAACGCCGAAATCCTTCAGGACGCGCATCAGCATAAGGATTTCGTCTGCGCGGTAGCTGTGGCAGTGTACGAGGATCTGTCCCCGAATGATGTCGGCGATAACCTCGGAGCGCTCGTTGTATTCGGGTCGCGTAGCCCGCGGATTACGCGTTCTCTCGGTTTCATACCTATCCCACGCATCCATATACCGCCGGGCGTCACTGAATGCGTCGCGCAGGACAGCTTCCACGCCCATCCTGGTCACCGGGCGAATCGCATTGCCGCTTCTGCCTCCACGTTTGCCATGCACCCGGGTAGGATTTTCGCCGAGCGCGAACTTAATCGTACGCGGAGCCCCCTCGAATCGCAGGCCGTCAGGATTCGTGACGCCCCAGCGATGCTTGATCGTCTCGTTTTGCCCTCCTATCACATTGGCCGAGCCGTGCATGATATGAGACGTGGTTACGCCTCCGGCGAGGGCGCGATAGATGCTGAGGTCGTAGGGATTTACGACGTCCTCCATCGTGACCTCAGCTGTCACCGGGCTCGACGACTCGTTGATGCTGCTGAGTGCGATATGGGAATGGGCGTCGATGATGCCCGGCATCAGAAACCGTCCGGTCGCGTCGATCGTCTCGACGCCGTCGGGGGCCGAGAGCGACGTACCGATCCGGGAAATCTTACCGTTCAGGACCAGAACATCCGAATTTTCGAGCGTGCCGTTCGTGATCGTCAGAACCGTGGCGTTCCTGATGAGAACGCTCCCCGTCTCCTGCGCCATGGCCGAATATGACAAGGCGAAAAGAAGAGCGAGCGCTGTGATGGTTTTTCGAAACATGACAAGCGAGTCCGTAAGTTCTTGGTTGATTCTAGCCCGGGTCGCTCCGACGCTTTCCGATGACGGTCATCTCGTCCATGCCTACGAGGGCAACGCCTTCGAATTCGTCTGCCGAGACGACGCCCTCGACGGTCATCGGCCCTTCATCCGGATCGTCCCACGAGAAGGATAGGCTCTCTCCGTCGAAGGAAATGCTGTAGAGCTCAATGGTCGCGGTGCCGTCTTCATAGGCCATGGTTCCGGAGTACGATCCGGCTTCGAGTTTCAGAGTCACCGTGCCGGAGCGCTCTCCCTCCGGGGTGAACGCCGTGAAGAGCCATTCGCCCGCGACGGTCACTTCCTCCTCTGACGCGTCCTCCTTTTCCTCCTTCTTCTCGTAGAGGAATTTATGACCATCTACGAACACATATCGAATGTGCGTCTTCTCACCGAAAATCGGGCCGTCTGAGACAATCAGGTTGGCGATCTTGCCCGTGTCTACCGATCCGAGGGCGCCCGAAAGACCGAGCAATTCCGCTGCGTCGGTGGTGAGTGCCGCCAGGGCGGCATTTTCTGAGAGTCCACGTTCGATGATCTCGCGGATATTGCCGCGTATGTCAGCCGGTTTTACTCCGAGCGTCGAGAATCCGAACGTGAGGCCGGCATCGTTCAGGTCTCTGGCAACGCCGACGTACCGATCACGGCTCATCAACTGGCGGGCTTCCAGGTTCCGTTTCTCGGCCTCCAGATCCCGATAGGTCGCCGTTCGGGTTTCGTCATTGAAAGAGGCCAAAACGGTCTCAATCGAGTCACGCTTCATCTTGGCCATCCACTTCGGCTTCTCCGGGAGATTGAGCGTGACGAAAAGCGGGACATCGGCTGCGACCAGTTCGTCAACCGTATCGAAAGCCTCGTTCAGGCCCGCGAGCATCAGGTCGAATCCCAGATCGGAGCTGAGTTTCAGAGCGCGGTGGATTTCCAGAGCATCATCTACAAAGAAGAAGACGGACTTCGTATTGTCGATGATCGGAAAGAACGCATAATGGACATCGTCATACTCGGGGCGCGCCAGGCCGGACGGATTCGCCCGATATCGATTCTCCATGACCTGACGCCGCCGAGCCTCGCGAATAAGCTGCCGCATCTTGGCCGTCATCGCCATGGGCGTTCTCGGGTAGACGCCCCGGGCACCCTGGAACTGGGCGAACATGGCCGCGTCGCCCCGCAGTACCATTTCATCGGCACTCTTTCCGCCGAGCAGGATGATGGCGCTGTTTCCGGGCAGGAAGCGACCATGAGGGACGACGTGTGCCACTCCAAACCCTACTTCTCGAAGCGCTGTGATCGATTTGTCGTCCGCCTTGAGCATGGTGCGAACATCGCGTTGGGGCTGGATGCCGGCGCGGTCATCCTCAGGATTGCCCGGATCGTCGACCTGGGCGGGTTCGTTGGTCCGTTTCGGCGCCGGGACACCGGTCATCGAGAGGCCGTCGATGAACGCCGCATAAACGGTCATCGAATCTGCCGCAATTCGCTCGGCGTCGTAGGGAATATCCACGTCTTCGCCTACTGCGACGATGAGACCGTCGCGGATTACTACGGTGCCGTGTTCGATCACCCGTCCGGGGGCCTGAACGATTCGGGCTCCTTCGAGCGCGTAGGCTCGCGTCACCGTCGGTATGTCTGAAGCGTCCCGCTGCGCGAAAGCTTCCGTGGCGCCCGCCAGAAAAACCAGGGCCACAAGAATTGTTCGAATCGGTAGGACCTCGCCGCAGGGTTCTCCGGATAGGTTTCTAGACATGGATCACGGGGAGTCAAAAACGTAAAGATATTCGCGGGAGGAAGGATGCACAAGCAGAATCCCCACGGGTGTTGCGCTCGGGCCCTCGCGTCAGGCCTCATAGGTCCAGTCGTCGACCACTCCCAGAATGATCACGTTCGCCGGGACTGCGTCCTTGTTCATAAGCTGACGCACGACAGCGCCTTCCCGCGCAACTAGTACGACGTCTCCTGTTCCCGCGCCGTACCCCGGGTCGATGGCCAGCATGTCTTTTTCGCCTTCGAGGTCGCCTAGCACGTCGACGGGATGGACAATGAGCAATTTGCTGCCCCTAAATGTCTCATCTTTTCTGGATGCGACAATGGTGCCTGTAACCTTGCAGAGATACATCAGATATGGGTCAGCGTGTGGGTATCAGCTACAACTGATATTACAATAAATAATTACCATTATTCAGGTAATATTATTTATACTTCCGGTGACGCACACCCATGCCACGAAGAAACTTAAAATACAATGTATTTCACTAAAGGAATCGAGGTCGTCGCTACTATAACGGAACTTCGCTCCAAAACTTCTGAGTTGGTTGAGTATGCTAAAGGCATCGAGCGCGGAATACTCATTCAGAAAAACAACGAGCCTTACGCCGTTCTGATTAGTTACGATGTCTACGAACGCCTTCTGAAAGCGAAGGAATCAGTAGGAAAGAAGAAGTGATTGTCTGACTGATACATTTTTCTCCGATCCCGTATTCTATTACATATTTAGGATTCCGGATTTAAAAAAGGGGCGCGGCCATTGGGCTGCACCCCTTTTTATTACTTCACGAACTGTTTCAGCTCGGCGACCCGTCTGACGACAGTTTCACGATCCATCGAGCGGTATTTCTCTGGAAGCAGTGCACGACTTGTGCACTCCAAGGCTGCTACAAGAGTTTGAAGTTCAATCTCCAGGGGATACGTAGGAGGTATAAAATCGTCCACTACTTCTTGTAGGATACGTGGTGTCACCTTTCCTTTGGTTGTCTTGTCCGCAGCAGTACGGAACTTGGCCCGCGTAAGAAGAGCCTCCATATCTGCACCGCTGAATGTGCGCTCTCCGTTGCGCAGGATTTCGGGAACATCCTCCATCTTCATTGTTATGCCGGTGCGCTTGAGCATCACCTCGAGTAGTTCTTCACGCTCCTCGCGCGTCGACGGGTAGAAGAGGGCGATATGCTCTTCGGCCCGGCCCTGTCGCTTGAGGTCAACCGGCATGTAATCCGGCCGTGCCGTGACGAGAAAGAAGATGACCCGGCCGCGATGCGCCGGATTGCTCATGAACGAAGCAATCTGTCCGAAAACACGCTTCTGTACCCCAGAATCACCGCCCGCATCCCTGCTTCCGAGTGCCGCGTCGGCCTCGTCGATCATCACGGCGACCGGCGTCATGGCCTCGAGCAGTGCGAGAATTTTCTCCAGATTAGATTCGGTCTGTCCCTGCCACTGGGAACGGAAATTCTTCAGAGTGACCATCGGGATCCCTATATCGCCTGCAAAGCACTGGATCAGGAACGTCTTCCCGCAGCCCACGGGGCCGCTCACGAGGTATCCCATCGGGAGAACATCGGGATTCCCGCGTCGGAGGGCGTCTGCCGCGTGTTTGAGATGAGCCTTGGCCTCTTTGTGGCCGGCAACCATTGAAAGATCCCAATCCGTTTCCACGAATTCCAGCATGCCGAGGCCTTCCGCTTCGATGAATTCCTTCTTCATCGACGAGAGCACCTCGTAGGTAAGCTGCGTTCGGTTTTCCAGGACATCCGCCAGAATGGAGCGAAGCTGGATGTATCCAAGTCCGGCGGTATTGAAAGCCATTCGCTCTGCCTCGACTTCAGAGTGTTGCCTGTATTCCTCTTCCCGGCCCTCCAGGTACCAGTGGACGAACGAGTTTCTGGACTTCTCGTCCGGAATGGGAATGCCGATTTCCGCCGTGTAGGGACTCTGAACGAGCTGCTGGTTGAGTTCGGTCAGGTTTTCGGTAATAAGAATGACCGTGAAGTCGCTACTGAGGAAAAGGGGATCATGCGCCCATTTCTGCAGGAACACGAGCGTGTTTCTGTCCTCTGAAGAATAGTGAGAAGCCTCGGCCATCGGCACGATGGTTTCCGCGTAATCGATGACGCAGGCAATTCTTTTACCCTCACCGAGTCGCAGGCGGAAGTAGTTCTGCAAGACCGACAGTACGCGGACCGGGTCCTTCGGGAGCTTTTTCGCGTAGTCCGTTCCGAAAATCGTGTCATATCCAGAGACCGCCCGATTGAAATCCTTCTGGGATTCCCTGTCCGAAAAGTGAATGCCGCCCGAGCGGTCGTAAAAGACGATGACATCCCGTGACGCGAACAGATCATCCGTCAGGAAGTCCCGAAGCGGCATGTACTGGAGGGCGTTCTTATCGTCCTGCGTCGGTACGAGATCCCTCACGTTGCCGTAGAGAATGAACTGCGTAAGGGTCTTGGTGAAGTACTTGCGCGCAAAATCTTTCGCCCATTCCGGATAATGGGACGTGTACTGGTCCAACAGACTCGGCGCAGCAGGCGAGGGGACGGTAAGCGTAATGGTGTCGGACTCTGCCGCAGCCCGAATTTCGCCGCGCTTTTCCGATACGCCTTTCATCTCGTGACCACCCTTTTTCGAACCGCCTTTCATGGCGTTGCCGCCTACGTTTTCTTCCGCCATTGGTGGTAACTGGATGATTAGGAAATTTAAGACGTCAATATACGTACGGCTATGCGTGTCAGGTTGCGATCAACGAGATCGACGAGGAGATCACGGGTCTCGCCCTGTAGTTCGGACACGGTGGCGCTGAACGCTGGGTCGAAGAACTCTCGTCTCATGTGGAGATGTTCGAGCTCGAAGAAATGCCCTCGAAACTCTCCAGTTATGGGCCAACGGTCGGCTTCATCCGGACGGATGCCCGGTCCACCGGGCTATCAATCCGGCCTAGGCGATGGTCACTTCGTCGTCAAGATACACGTCCTGAATCGCGTTCAGGATTTCGACGCCCTGGTCCATCGGTTTCTGGAATGCCTTACGCCCTGAAATTAGCCCCGTTCCTCCGGCGCGTTTGTTGATAACAGCGGTCCGGACGGCCTGCTGGACGTCGTTGGAACCCGAAGCACCGCCCGAATTGATAAGGCCGACGCGTCCCATGTATCCGTTGGCTACCTGGTAGCGCGTAAGATCGATCGGATGATCGGTGGCCAGTTCGGTGTAGATCCGCTCGTCGAACTTGCCGTAGCTCGAGTCGCCCATGTTAAGCGCCCGGTATCCGTAGTTCAGCGTGGGTTGTTTCTGTTTGAGGATATCGGCCTGAATCGTCGCGCCGATATGGTTGGCCTGGCCTGTCAGGTCTGCACTGGATTCATAATTGACGCCGTCTACTTTGAATCCGGGATTGCGGAGATAACACCAGAGGATCGTCGCCATGCCCAGTTCATGGGCATGTGAAAAGGCCTCCGATACTTCCACGATTTGCCGACCCGAGTCTTCGGATCCGAAGTAAATCGTAGCTCCTACAGCGACACATCCCATGTTCCAGGCCTCCTCGATCTGAGCGAACATGATCTGTTCGAACGTATTGGGGTAGGTGAGGAGTTCATTGTGGTTGAACTTCAGGATGAACGGGATCTTGTGGGCGTATTTGCGCGCGACCGATCCCAGGACTCCGTACGTCGAAGCGACGGCATTGCAGCCGCCCTCGATCGCAAGCCGAACGATGTTTCCCGGATCAAAAAAAATCGGATTCGGAGCAAAAGAGGCACCACCTGCATGCTCGATTCCCTGGTCGACCGGGAGGATCGAAACGTATCCGGTGCCGCCCAGGCGACCGTGGTCGAAGAGCGTCTGAAGGGACCTGAGAACATTCGGACTTCGATCCGAATCCAGCCATACGCGATCCACGAAATCGGGTCCGGGAAGGTGAAGATTCTCCCTGGGTATCGTCGAACAGGTGTGGTCCAGCAGGTAGCCGGCCTCGTCGCCGAGAATGTCTGCTATGCGTGTAGTCGTGACTTCGGCCATGACGTTTAACCTCCAGTCAGAAAAATTCGATCAGTACTTTTGGCAGCGGCACGACTGGACAGGCGTGCCCATCACATATCGGGCTAAAATTACGGTCTTCAGGGCGAAAATAACTGTTAAGAAACCGGTGGATTTTCTGAAAGGGCTTTCCGGGCATGCGCGTGCGAACGTGTCCTCATCTGTCGTAACGCGAAAGCGCGACGCTGATCTCCTCCAGCGTCCTGTCGAGTACGTTTACGGCGTCGTTGATACGCCAAACGGCTCGCGCGCGCCGTGCCATCAGAGGGCTCACCAGACCCGCGTAAATACCGGAGGCTCCGGCCCCAGGAGCAGAAGCCTCTAAAAGGAGCACGCTTTCGCGTTCGGAAATAACCCGCGCTGCGCAGGCACCGGCCAGCCCGAATCCGGCGATGACCGTATCGAACAAAAGATTCATATGCAAAACCTGTCGCCGGCGAAACTATCTTGATCGCTCGTGTTAGGTTATAAGACCACAAGATATCTCTGCCGATCGGAAGTATTCGGGTGAATCAGGAAAGAACTGCAGTCATCGTTGGAGGGGGCATCATAGGCATGTCCATAGGCTGGCAATTAGCCCGTCGCGGACATGCTGTTACCCTCATGGAGAGGGGCGAAATCGGGTGCGAGTCCTCATGTCTGGCGGCAGGCATGCTCGCCGCGGACGCGGAAGTGGGCTTCGAAGAACTGGAGCTTTACCGGCTTTCCAGAGAGAGTCTGGAGCGCTGGCCCGCGTTCGCAAGGGAACTCGAAAGCGAGAGCGGCCTCGACGTGGATTATAGATCGGAAGGGACGCTGTCGGTGGCCGACGATCGCGACAGTGCCGTTGCGCTCCGGCGGGTCTATGATTTCCAGCGTGAACAGGGAATAAACGTCGACTGGCTGACCGGCCTAGAAGCGCTCGACATGGAACCCTTCCTGTCTCCGAGAATAACGGCGGCCGTTTTCGCTAAAAGTGATCACCAGGTGGACAGCCGAAAGGTCATGTCGGCCCTGAAAATTGCGTTCGAGAAGGCCGGTGGAAACCTGTTTGAGCAGACAAAAGTGGTTTCCATCGAGCCGGACCCGACACACCCCGGTGTGACGACGGAGGCAGGCGATAAGGTTATGGGCAACGTCGTCGTGCTTGCTGCGGGCGCCTGGTCGAAGGGCATCGACGGCATCGATTCGGTACTCAGGCCTCCAGTACGCCCGATCAAGGGGCAGATTCTGGAGTTGAAAGTCGAGCCGCCCTTTGCGCTCAGCTACGTAGTCCGGGGTCCGAACGCCTATCTGGCGCCCAAAAGCGACGCGCGGGTGATCGTCGGGGCGACGGCTGAGGAGATGGGATTCGACAAGCGCGTTACCGCGGGTGGGATATACAAAGTGCTCCAAGGCGCCTGGGAGATCGTGCCCGGTATCTACGAGCTTCCGATGATCGAAGCCAGGGCCGGCCTGAGACCGGGCAGTATGGACAACGAGCCTCTCATCGGGTGGTCACAGGCCCCGGGGGTCTACTATGCGACGGGACATTACCGACACGGCATCGTGCAAACTCCCGTGACCGCCGAGGAAGCCGCGATCGAGATGGATACAGCTGATGAATCTGTGTGGCTGGCGCCCTTCCGGCCGGGCCGGTTCACCTCCTCGGATCTGAAGGCATGAGCGACGGACGACTTCATATCACGGTCAACGGAGAAGAGAAGTCCTATGAATCGGGAACGGATCTGGTCGGCGTGCTACGCTCTCTCGAAATAGATCCGGCGATCTCAGCAGGCGTTGCTGTGGCCGTCAACGACACCGTCATCAGGCGTCAAGCATGGACGCACTGCAGACTGGCCCCAGGTGATTCGGTAGAAATCGTGACCGCTCAACAGGGTGGATAGGACAGACGAGAAGGAGGCCGTTGGGCGCGGTTGACGGATTCAGCTAATAACCAATTGTAGAAAGGACAGCAAGACATGGAAGTGACGAAAAAAGAACACTCTGAAAACGGCACTGTCGTCGAAGAGAAATGTGGCGATTTCTGGAACGTCGGTGGGCTTGAACTCAAATCCCGGCTGCTTCTGGGATCGAGTGGATTCCCGAATCCCAGGGTCATGATGGAGGCGTTGGCGGGCGCCGGTACGCAGCTCGTTACCGTTGCCATCCGCCGCGTGAATCTGAAGGACACGTCCGAAGATAGCCTGCTGGAAATTATCTCCCGTCTGCCGGTCGATATTCTTCCCAACACGGCGGGCTGTTATACCGCGAAGGAAGCCGTTCTGGTCGCGGAACTGGCGCGCGAAGCTCTGGAGACGAATCTCATCAAGCTGGAGGTGATCGGAGACGATGACACACTTCTACCGGACGTCGACCAACTGCTGAGGGCCGCTAAAACGCTGGTGGATTCGGGATTCACCGTCTGTGCTTACTCGAACGATGATCCGATCACGTGCCGGAAACTCGCCGATATAGGCTGTGCAGTGGTGATGCCGCTGGCTTCGCCGATCGGAAGCGGAATGGGTCTTGTCAATCCCTACAATCTCCAGATCATCCGGGAGATGATTACCGATACGCCGCTCGTCGTGGACGCAGGAATTGGGACGGCCAGCGACGCCACGAGGGCGATGGAACTGGGCTACGACGCCGTACTGATCAATACGGCCATCACGAAGGCCAAGCATCCGGTCCAGATGGCGGTCGCGATGCGGAACGCGGTTCTCGCGGGTCGCTCGGCTTTTCTGGCAGGTAGAATCCCGCGTCGATTCTACGCCCAGGCATCCTCGCCCATGGAGGGGCGGGTAGGGAGCTGATGCCCTTCTCGAGTAGCACCGAACTTCCCCGGCTGCTCCTTATCGGAGATCTGTTTACGCGGCCGTCCGTGGCCTCGAATATCCGCGAAGCCGTTCGAGCGGGAGTCGAGTGGGTTCAGCTGCGCGACCACGATGCAGGTGAGGAAATTTTTCGGGAGTCCGCCGTGCGGCTGGCCGACGAACTCCGTGCGATTCGCGAAGATGTGCTGATATCCGTCAATACCCGTGTGGCCGTTCGGGAGCGTATCGGGGGTGGATTGCATGTCGGCTTGCGTGGCCCGGCGGTACCGGAAGCCCGAGTGATTGTGGGCCCCGACGTGCTCCTCGGGGCGTCCGTTCATAGCGAACTTGCGATTGATCCAGACGGGGCCGACTATCTGATCTGGAGCCCGGTTTATCCGACTTCCACCAAACCGGGGCATCCGGGGACGGGAGTTCTGAAGTTCGAATCGATGTGTTTAAAGGCCGGTGTTACACCCGTTATTGCATTGGGAGGCATTATTCCCGAGCGGGTCGGCCCGTGCCTGGACGCCGGAGCGTACGGCGTGGCTGTCCTTTCGGGAATCCTGGGCGCCGATGACGTCGGAGAGCGCGTTGAGGAATACTTGCATTCACTGAGCACGGAGGCAGGCATATGAATCAGTTGAGAATCGGATTGACGATTGCCGGCAGCGATTCGGGTGGAGGCGCAGGGATCCAGGCCGATATCAAGGCCATGCAGGCGAATGGCATTTTTGCCACATCCGTTCTAACGGCCGTCACCGCGCAGAACACGCGTGAGGTCACGGCCGCGTTCGAGCTTCCGATAGACTTAATCGCCCAGCAGATCGACGCGGTCATGGACGATTTCGACGTCGCTGCAACCAAGACGGGTATGCTATCGTCGGTCGAGATCATCGGCGTGGTCGCCGAGAAGGTGCGCAAGCATTCAATCCGGCCTCTAGTGGTCGATCCGGTCATGATTTCGAAGAGTGGATTTGCCCTGCTCCGTGAAGACGCCGTGGATGCTTTAAGGACCGAATTGCTGCCTCTAGCGACGGTCATCACGCCCAATGCGCACGAGGCGGCTCTACTCACCGGCATGGAGATCCGGTCCGAGTCTGACGCGCGGAAGGCGGCGATCGCTCTCTACGAAATGGGGCCGCAGGCGGTGCTTGTCAAGGGTGGGCATCTGGAAGAGGAAGTCGAGGCGGTCGACGTGCTCTATGACGGCGACGAATTTCATTCTTTCCGGGAAGACCGGATCGATACCCCACACACCCACGGTACGGGGTGCACTTATGCAGCTGCGATAGCGGCGAATCTGGCAAAAGGATATGCGCTGAGGATTGCGGTGGCGAGGTCGAAGCTGTACGTCACGAAGGCGATTCGGGCGGGGCTGGCGATAGGTCGCGGGCACGGGCCTACCGATCACTTTTACTTCCTGCGGCAGCGGCATGAATTTCCATACGGATGAGTTTGCGTGATCGCGGAAATCCCGCTGACCGCCAGACTGCGCCAAAGGATTAGCGCGTCCGCTTTGTGAGACATCTTCGATCCGATATATTTACGATATCCCGGGTTGCGAAGACGCCTACGTACCGACTAATCAATTATTTATATCGAAAAGGAATTATGATCGTACGACGTTTGCTTACCGCGTCAATTGCATTAGTACTTGCAGCGCCTGGTATGACGGGTAGGGCAGACGCTAGCCCGATCGGACTTGTGTCCGATACGACAGAGGTGATGTCGGTTGTTCTGCGGTTTCATGCGTCCCTTGCAGAAGCGGATAGTGCGACCGTTGCAGGGTTATTGAGCGATGACGTGGTCATTCTCGAAGGCGGAAGGGCGGAATCGAAACTGGAATATCTTTCGCAGCATTTCCACAGTGATGCTGCTTATCTCGGAGCCGTGTCGCGAGAGCCGCAAGAAACAAGCGTTTTTGTATCGGGTGACGCAGCCTGGGTAACCTCAATTAGTCGGATGCGCGGCTCTTTTCGGGGCCGGGAAATCGATTCGAATACCGCAGAACTGATTGTGCTCCGAAAAACAGAGTCCGGCTGGAAGATTGTGGCGGTGCACTGGTCCTCGGGCAGGCGGGCGAATTGACGGACCGTTCAGATAGATTTGAGGCGGGGCAGATTGATATGCCGGACTCGAATTGCCATAGCTGTGATTAACGCGGTGCTTCTCTCGTTCCTGTTGAACTCTTTCCGCGGCCCAATGCCCAAACCGCCGCAGCTTATATGGGGCGGCGTCGGCTTGAGCGAGTCGTTAACCGGGTTTAACGGCGCTATAGAGAGCCATCGTTCCGTAGATAGTGCTGAAAGTTTTTCGCTGCGATACTTCAACAAACCCGGCCTGCTCGAAGAGCGTGATGAGCTTTCCAGATACGTTGTCCTGCGTATTATCGAATCCGTCAAGTAGCTGAATGAACAGAAACAACGCCCGCATCAAGGTGTTGCGGGAACGCCCCCAGTCAGCGACGTGCATCTCGGCGCCAGGCTTGAGAACCCGGTATACATCCTGCGCTGTGCGCTCTTTGTCTTCCCATGACAGGTGGTGAAAGAACAGGCTTGAAACAACCCGATCGAAGTGCGCCTCCGGATAGGGGAGGCAGTACGACAGGGCGTGGTCGAACTGCACCGAGACATTGGCTTTTTGGGCTTTTCGAGTTGCCTGCGAGAGAATGGCCGGATCACCGTCCACTCCTGTGACCTCGGCTTGTGGCTGGTGTTGCTTAATCCAGATTGCCAATGTTCCCGTTCCACAGGCTAGATCGAGCACCCGATGTCCCGGCTCGAAATGTGCTTGATCGATGAGAGTCTGTTTAAATCTACGTTCTCGTGTGGTAGTGCCGACTATGGCGTCGTAGCACGGGGTTAGCCAGTGATATCCCAAAGCCGGCACATATTTGGATTCAGGCGGTTGTTGCATCACTTTTCCTCTTTAGTTGATCGGCCTAACGGATTCGGGATCCGCGGACGAGAGCGTCAGCGACGACAGAGGGAGTGCCCCCACAAGGAGCCGGAAAAGCCGCAGAGCGGGTCCCGCGGTCGCCCTTAATCGTGCATGTCATGGTTTGCCTTCAGTCCTTTCGCTTGCGCAACTGGCACATCGCCCATTCAGCCCAGTCGGGGCGTTGAGCATCCAGAAAATTCTCCATCTCCGAGAGGGGCAGTGGCCCCTCGAACAGATTCATCCACTCATCGAGAACCTGTCCAAAGAATTCACCTGGAGTGTCGACCGCCCAGTCCTTGTATTCCGTTGACGAGTCCCGATGGAAATCATGAATCCTTTTCAAGATGCCCTCGCACAGCGATATCGCCTGCGTGGACATGGACATTGTCATATACTTCTCAGTCTCATCCTTGAACGGCTCGAGCGCATCTTCGAACATCTGCCACGCCGCATCACCAGGGTCAATGTATCCACCTCTCATCGCACCAGATCTGTCCCACACTTCCTCCGCGTCCAGCAGTTCCAACTCCATCTGAACGTACACAGCGACTCGGCGTCCACTTGGCCCAGCAGTTCTCGCGCAGTGGCGTCAATTACGTCGACGAGCTTGTCGTCTCGCTCGGCAAGAAGTTTCAGAATAGACAGTGCATCCGAGTCGGTTATCGAATCCAGAACCTTCGATACCGGCGCAGCAGGCTTTCTCGTCGTCGTCATTTTTGATCTCCTCCCCATAAATCTCATCGTCCTTCCATCGTGCGGCGCATGGTCCGGCTTAAACCCTGCGCGTCAGATTCCTCCGACACCTCTGGCGGATTCTCAGCACCTGAGCTGCGCGCCAGTCCGCATGTCCTCAATTCTGTTCGCTGCGCCAGAAACAGGCGCGTGTCACGTATCGTTGTTCCGTGTCGCGCCCCACAGTTGAATCCAATCCTCTTCATCTGACAAGGTCCTGGATAACACTTGCCGCGAGGTCTTCGAGCAAATCGGACGCCTCGGCAATGGCATGTTCCGGTCGCAAATTGAAATGCCTGCAGATCGAAAAACATCCAATAATCCCGTACTTCTTACAACTTGCCAGAGTAACATTGTGAGTCCCTGCAAGCACTGCAGTTGAAATGCCCATCACTGCCGCTCGCCTGGCCACTCCAACCGGAACCTTTCCCTGAAAACTCTGCTTGTCGAACGAACCTTCCCCGGTGATAACCAGATCGGCGCCATCCAATAGACTTTCAAAGCCAACGATGTCGAGACAGAGATCGATCCCACTTTTCAGTTCAGCATCGCAAAAAGCAGCCAGCCCCCAACCGAGCCCCCCGGCTGCGCCCGCCCCTGCAATATTCGAAGAGATGTGTGGGAAGAACGATGCCAGATGCCGCAGACCCTTTTCGAGTAGTTCCACCTGAACCGGCGCTGCTCCTTTTTGTGGCGCGAATACCCTTGCCGCTCCGTCGGGGCCGAAAAGAGGATTCATCACATCCAGAGCCACCTGAATAGAGGTGTCTTTGATTCTATCGTCCCGCTTCGACATGTCCACCGATAGGATGTCGACTAAATCCCCTCCGGCCATTGGCGAACTACCACCCGTAAAACGCACTCCAAGGGCTTGGGCCATACCGCAGCCCCCGTCGTTGGTTGCACTTCCACCGAGACCGACAATAATCTTCTTCGCTCCGGCATCCATGGCGTTCCTGATGAGCTCACCAACGCCATAAGACGTGGTTTTACCGGGGTCCCGTTCTTGGGCCTCAAGTAGAGTTAGCCCCGCAGCCTGAGCTACTTCAAGAATCGCGGTTTTGTTACCGTCTGCCAGGCCCCAGTGCGCCATCACTGACTCCATCAACGGGCCGTGCACCGATGAAGTCA
>JACZYK010000025.1 GCA_022571135.1 Bacteroidota bacterium | reverse complement strand
GAAATCATTGCGCCTGCCTACCGGAACCCATATTAATACCGTCGAAGGCCTTCCCGGCGTCTCGACTGCGCTTCCGACGCTCGAGACAGCCTCGTTCATTTTCACGACCCTTCCCTACTCTGCTGAGGGAGCGGACGCCATTCCTCTCTATGAGACCCAGTTCAATTACATCACTCGCGCGGGAGCGAGACAGGGTCCGTGGTTCGGTGCTCCCACTGTTGCTTCGATCAGCCTGGATCGACGGATAGGACTGTTCACTCTGCCGCTGATCAACGACATCAGCGGCGCTCCCGTGCTCCGTGGAGCCGACGGAGATCCGGAGGCACCGCGTACGGCAATCAAACTAATGCTCGAAAGCCTCGGATTTCCTCGATGATGATCAGAGCGTTCATATCGCGCGCCCATCATGCCCGCCCGCTGCTTATTCTTGTCATATTGATGGCACTTGGTGTCTCATCTGATGTTCTTGCTCAGGGATCCATCTCCGGACGGATCACAGACGAGGATACCGGCGAAGAATTGATAGGCGTGAACGTGATCGTAGTCGGCACGTCGAGCGGAGACGCCACAGCACTCGACGGAACGTATGTCATCCGCTCCCTTCGCGCGGGCCAGTATTCCGTACGCGTTTCGTACATCGGATTCGAGACCAAGCTCTTCACGGGCATCGTCGTAACAGACGGTCGAACGACAACGCTAGATGTGCAGATGACGGTAGCCATTCTGTCGACGGAGGGAGAGGTCATTGTGATCGGTCAACGTCCGCTCGTCGATGTCGAGAGTGGCTCCAGCACGGTGACGATCTCGCGTGATCAACTCGATGCGGCGCCCCTTCGCGATATTCAGGAAGTGGTCGCGACTCAGGTTGGTGTGCTTCGAGATCCGACGGGGCTTTACATTCGTGGTGGTCGTGCGGACGAAACCGGTTTCTTCGTCGACGGTGTGTCGGCGAAGGATCCTCTTGCCGGCACCGGATTCGGACTCGATATCGGTTCGAACGCCTTCTCCGAGGTCACGGTGACCACCGGTGGAATCGGCGCCGAATACGGAGACGTTACGTCGGGCGTCATCTCTGTCAAGACGCAGGACGGCACGGATCAGTTCACCGGATTTTTCTCGCACAAGCGGGACGATCTCGGCTTCAACGAAGACGCGATCAGCAACTTCAAAGAGGATCTGTATGAGTTCAATCTTTCCGGACCCGTTGTCCGACGAAAGCTTCGCTTCTTCCTTTCCGGACAGGTACAGATATCGGACGGATTCACGCGGCAGACCGCAACGCCGTCACAGGTGAGGACATCCCTGTATAACGATACGATGTTCATGCCTCGGACGGGCAATCGCTGGAATGGCATTTCCAAACTGACTTGGGACTTAAATCCCGGAAAGAAAATTCAAGTGTCCTATCAGCGTTCATTGACCGTGAACCAGAATACACGGATGCTGCAGGTGACCGGCAACGAGGCCATCGTTCAGCCGGGATTTCAATACGCTTTCATTCTCGAGCCGGACAACGCCAACACGTACGCCCACGATAATATCATCTCGTACGTTAAGTGGTCGCACGTTCTCAACGATCGCTCCTTCTACGACGTTCAGGCCAGTCGTCTATTTACTAGGCTTCGTGCGGATGCCAATGGACGAAATTGGCGTCCGGAAAACGTGAATACGGAGTTGAATCCGGAGAGCATCGTGACGTTTCCGGCCAATCTCTTTGTCGACTCGGACGGTTCTCCGACCGATCCGAATGCCCTGTTCATTCTACCCGGACCGGGCCTGTTCAACAATGGTGGTATTGCCACGCGCTTCCACGATCACTTCGCGGAGGAGCTCACGCTCAAGGCGACGTACACCAGATTCTCCACCGATCTCAACAACAGAACAACGGTCGGTTTCGAGACGAAATTCAACGACTATCAATGGATAGACGTTATTCGTCCATGGGTTGGTGCACCGATCGGTGAAGACATTACCGGTTCATCGACCAACCGCTTGGGAGAAAGCTCGGATATCTGGCGGGTCAAACCCCGTCGAGGCGCCATTTTCGGTACCCACCAGATTCGTTACAGAGGCCTTATCGCCAATTTCGGTGCGCGGCTGGAATACTGGTCGCCCGGGCGATACGTGGATGATCTGATTGAGGATGAACGCGCACCCATTCTCGACACCGTTCGGGACGCGTATCTGGACGATACGATCAATTTTTTCGGCCTGAGGACGAAGCTCCGCATGTTGCCCAAGCTTCGGGTTTCCTTCCCCATTCAGGATAATCGTGTCCTCTTCTTTAATTATGGCCATTCCACGAAAGTCCCGCATCCAACATTCGTATATACGGGGCTGGATCCGTTCTTTCAGGACCGTTCATTCTTCTCCGATCTCGGAAACCCGAACCTCGAGCCCGAGGTCGACGTATCGTATGAAATGGGACTGCGCACTCAGTTTTCCAGCAACGATGTGCTCAACGTCACGGCATTCTGGAAGGACAAGTTTGACTTCATCACGGTCGAAAACGTCGTCGTTCCGGACCCAACGGGTCGTGATGTCACCCGTGCATTCAGGGTCAACGGTGACTTCGCGCGCATTCGGGGTATAGAGGCCAGCTATCTGAAGCGAATTGGGTCCTGGTTCCAGGGTCAGATTTCCGGATCGTTCTCCAGGGCGACGGGCCTGAGTTCGACCAATAATGAGGCGCTGACAGAGTTCCTCGCGCGCGGAGATATTGACAATACGTTCGAGACGCCACTGGCATGGGATCGTCCCATCGATATAAAGGCCAGTGTCACGATTACACACGAGAGAGAGCGGCCGCTGCTCGGTATTCCGCTCCTGAACCGTTTTCGGGTATTCGTATCGTCGACATTCAGAAGCGGGCAGCGATACACACCGGTTCAATTTCAGGGGAACGAGATCAACCCATTTACGGGTGAGCGCGACTGGCGTCCCGTATTCGAGACGATCACGGACCCGTCCAAGCGATTTTCGAAGATCGGAAAGGCGTGGTGGTGGTTCGACCTCAACTTCCAGCGTACCGTTGCAGTCGCGGGAACCGAGATTCGATTCTCCCTCGAGGTCACGAATCTGTTCAATCAGAAAAACAGCATCATCGTCAATCCGGTGACCGGTGAGGCCTATCCGGAGGTGGACTCCTCGACCGACTTTACGCTTCTTCGAGGAAATCACGACTTCGATGTCACCTCCAGTACGCGCGACCCCCGATATGATGATCCCAATACGCGTGGACTGCCGCCATTCAACCCGGCCCGATTCCTCCCCCAGAGACATATCATGCTAGGACTTCAGTTCCGATTCTGATATGAACGAACGTCATACATATAAGGCGAGAGGGGTAACGAAGCCACTTTATGCGTGTATTGCTCGCGTAATGCTGCTGTTGCTTTTTGGTCTTCCCGTGGATAAGGGCGACTCACGGGCACAGATTCTCCCCTCTCTCGGAGGGGACCGGGCGGGTACTTCAGGATTCCAGTTTCTTAAGATCCCGATCGACCCGCGGGGCGCGGCTCTCGGCGAGGCGGTCGTCGCGACTGCGTCGGATGCCAGCGCGATGTTCTGGAATCCGGCCATGTCGGCGCAGACTGACGGCCTCCAGGTGGGTATTCACCACGCCTCGTATTTCGTAGACGTAAATATGGATTTCGTAGCCATTTCGTACCATCTTCGGGGACCGGCGCTCACGATCGGTGCGAGCCTGCAGACGCTCACCTCTGGTGAGATGGATGTCACGACCGAATTTGAACCGTTCGGTACGGGCGAAACGTTCCAGTTCATCGACGTGGCGCTCGGACTTACGATCGCTCAACGACTAACGGATCTCTTCAGCTACGGCGTCACGGGTAAATATGTACGTGAGAGTGTGGCTGGAATTTCAACATCCACTGTCGTGTTCGACGTTGGAATCTTCTACCGAGTGGGTACGACGGGTGCCCAAATGGCGGTATCCATTCGAAATTTCGGTCTGGACGGCACTCCCTCCGGCGAACTTTCTAGAACGGTAATCGACGATCCGTCCGTTCGGACGGAAAAAGACTTCGAATCGATCACTCCGCCGACAACGTTTTTGCTGGGGATGTCCTACAACGTACTTCGACAGGACGCTGCGCAGGACCTGTTCGTCTCGGCACAGCTAAATAATCCAAACGATAACGCAGAGACGTGGAATCTCGGTGTGGAGTATGTCTGGAATCATACGCTCATGCTGCGAACGGGATATCGTTTTGGTGTAGAGGAATACCGTACACCCAGTCTCGGTGTGGGTATCCGTTTTCCGGTATCGGCAGCTCAGCTACGCTTCGATTATGCATTCAGCAGGTTGGAGAGGCTCGGCGCCATTCATCGCGTAGGATTCAACATTGGACTGTAAATTGAAGTGAGAAGGGCTCTGGGGCATATCATTCCGACGCTGACCGTCATCTCCGTTCTGGTCGTGGGCTGTGATGATATCCTGGGTAGCAAGTCGGATAAGACGACCGAGGAAATTTTCGAGGCCGGAAGAAGCGAGCCGGGACTCCTGAACGAAGTCGAGTACGTAGCACTCTTTCCTTTCTTCACCCAGGCGGGCGACGGTGGCACGCTGGATTCTCCGCAGGACGTGTATGTCGGTTACGACGAACTGCTCTACGTGGTCGATTCCCGCGGCCTGCACGTGCTCGATGTCTCAGGCAGGGGAAACCAATTCATCCCGATTGTGGGTGGTGGTACGTCGGTAATCCAGGACCGGCGCTTTCATGTCTACGTCACGGCCCGCCGTGACACCACCGTAAACAACGAAGTGTGGAATCTACCGGTCGTTCTGCACTATTCCGGCATCACAACCGGAACGCCAATGATAGAAGATATCATCTGGCATCCCTTTGACGACGACTCCAGAAAGTTCAACCTCCGAGACCCCATTCCGACCGATCTCGAGGTCGAGTTCACGGGTGTCGGCGTTCTGTTCAACAATCACATTTACGTCTCGCGGACGGGACCTGTAAATCGACGCAGCTCCGTAATTCTTCCTCATAATACGATCCTCGAATTCACCACGGACGGGGTAAATATTCAGGCGCTCATTCAACTGAGTCCCACAAGAGAGAGCCTTGTGAGCTCTATTCGCCCGACCGATGTCATGACGTTCGTCCATCCCCCGCAGCGATCGTTTTTCAATCAGGAACGGCATTTCCTGATATCTCAGGAACCGCTCAACGAAGGCGATCCTGATCTTCGCTTCCCCACCCTCTCGATCAAAGCTGTCGTGACCTCGGATGGAATCGTTTACAGTCCGGATGTCGGCAAGGTATCGATTGCGACCAATCCGGAGCGCGGCGATGGATTTCTCTACGAACCGTTCAAGCTCAAACGACCCAGCGACATGATGATGGCCGCCGACGGAACAAACTATATCTTTGTAACCGATGCCGCCAAAGACAGCCTGTTCGTTTTCACAGGCCAGGGAGTCGAGGGAGTTGCCCCCCCTCCGGGATCCAGGAGCTCCAAACCCGTCGTGGTCTCTTTCGGTGGTACAGGCAACGGATCCATGCAGTTCAGTTCACCCATGGGCGTCGGTTACTTTGACCGGATCGTATACGTAGCCGACACCGGAAACCACAGAATTTCCCGCTTCCGTTTGAACACGGACTTTGAGTAATCCGACTTGACGAACTGGCCGCATGTGACGGGCGTTCAACTCCCTCCTCTTACCTTTTAAAGCGAGTCGGCGTGTATCGCTCTGTCTTTCTTCTTATCGGCCTTCTCTCTCTGAGCGCCGCATCCGCCACGAGTCAGGTCCTTCCGATCGTCGGCTCCGAAGCGACCTTCGAAGTGGCTACGTGGAACATCGAATGGTTTGGCTCGACCAGCAACGGACCATCGGATGACGCTCAGCAGTTTGAGAATGTTCGTAGAGTTATCGCCGAGACAGGTATCGACGTCTGGGCCCTGCAGGAAATATCGGACGTCCGCCTCTTCGACGATCTGCTTGACGCGCTCGGGACAAACTTCGCAGGCGCGCTTGCAACCAACAGTGGTCAACAGAGGATCGCCTTCATCTACGACACGAGGGTGATCCGCCTCCGGAGTCAGATATCCCATATTCTGGAAGACTTCTCGGCTGACTTCGCGAGCAGACCACCGATCCAGATGGATGCTCGGGTCACGATTGACGGAACAACGGTCGACTTCACATTGATCACCGTGCATATGAAGGCCTTTGCGGACTTTGGTTCTTACGAAAAACGACTTGCCGCGTCAAGGAGAATCAAGAATCGAATCGACTTCACGCTCCTCGCCGGTGAACCCGTGATTGTTCTCGGCGATCTGAACGATGAGATTCGTCGCTCGATAACATCGGGTCGAGAATCACCCTATGCGAATTTTCGCGATGACGCTCAAGACTACTTCTTCGCGACGCTCGAGCTGGAGGATCGAAATGCAGCAACGTTTTGCGGCAGTTCTCCCGGTTGCGCCACCGGCTCTACGATAGACCATATCCTGTTGACGAACGAAGCGGCCGCCCTGTACGAAGAGGGCTCGGCCGACCGGATGGAGAATTTACTGAGCGATCTCCCCCAGTACGTGGCGATGACCTCGGATCATCTTCCGGTCTATGCCCTGTTCCACCTCGGTCTGGGTACGGACGTCGACGACCCTGCCGAGATCCCCGGGACTTTGACACTCACGAGCATCTTCCCTCTCCCTTCGAATTCGTTCGCGACCGTCGAGATATCGACTACAAGGCCGACAGATGTGACAATCGAGGTCAGCGACCTGCTCGGCCGCGTCGTGCTCAGCCACGTCGATGCACGATCCACAATCGGCTTGAGAAGGGTAACACTTGACACCTCAGGTCTCTCGTCGGGCGTCTATCATCTACGGGTCATGGCGGGGCAAGCGTCCGCTGGCCGGCTTCTCCCGGTCGTCCATTAGAGAAAAGGGATCGTCCGGCCAAAGGTTCATGTCACGGGAGAGCACAACATACCGAGGCACGAGAAACGAATCAAAGACGTCGACATGCCGCCAGGTCTTGCGGTTCCCGGGTGCGACAGACTCAATTCGATTTTGAGGAATAAGCATCCAGTGCCTCTAAGCGACGAACCATTTCCAGGGCGCCCGCCAGCGAGGGCTTCAGTTCTATGGCCTTGCGATAGTATGCAATAGCCTCGTCTGCATATCCGAGGAGCGCGTAGGCCTCCGCAACGCTGTCCAGCAGACCGGCATCGTCCGGATTCTCTTCGGCATTCATCATGAAGATTTTCAGGGCATCGGCGTACTGCCGTCGTTGCAAAAGTCTGTAACCGAGCACGTTCATGTCCGTAGAGCTGTAATTATAGTCGTCCGGCTGGTGTTCGCGTGCATAGTGGAACTTCTCGAGGGCGATGTCGATGCCCTCTTCCGCGGCCGTTTTCTCTACGATTTCCGCATACGTTGGCTTCTCGGCTGGCGAATAACCCCATCTCTCGATATTTGACACCGTTCCGAGCGCAAAGAACTCTATTTGCACGTCGTCGGAAAGAACTTTTATCCCCCAGAAATCGCCACCGCTGATTCCGTAGTCACTACGCTTCACCGAAAGCTTTCCGCTGAACCCTATTCGCACATTCCCCCATCCCTCGTCCAGGGTGCGCTTTAGAGCGTGCTCGATGGGAAACGATACGGTCCGGGTCACGCCGCGCATCGTTAACTGTCCGGTCGCTACCAGGCCATAATCTGTGCTTTCAATGCTTTCGCTTTCAAACAGGATACTCGGATACGCTTCCGCATGGAAGAATCGTTCACTCTGCAAGTCCTTATCCCTCCTTTTGCTGCCCGTATCAATTGTGGACACATCCGCGATAAACGTTACGGACGTACGCGTGACGTCTTCCGGATCGTAGAGTATGGCCGCCGAGTAACCATTAAATGTGCCTTTAACCAGACTCAAGCCCAGGAATCCTATCGAGAATTCCAAAGTGGAATGCAAGCGATCCACACTATAGAGTTCAGCATGGATTCCAGGGATCAGGTTTGGTTGCTCCAGAGGAGCCTGAGCTCGTGAGTTAGATGGCAGGACCAGGAGCACTGCCAGTAAAATTGAGTTCCGAATTAGTGTTTTCATTTCGATTGGACGGTCTGTGTTGGGTTCTGAAGGTCTTCAGGTAAGCTCTTGACGGCCGAATCGCTAGAAAGTCGTGAGGTTTGATTGAGGTTTTTCTGAGGTTTGCATCTCAATCTTGAGGCAGTCTCAACTCAACGGATCCAATGGCGTATGAAGATTGTCTCACTACCGAACGCGGACGTCCATCAGTTTACCCGGAGCTGATTTCAGCGATGACCGGTGATTACCATAGTGATTTTCGGATCGAATCCTGGTTGATACAGCCGAGATTGAACCGCATCGAACACGAAGGTGAGCGATTGCAGGTCGAACCCAAGATCATGCACGTGCTGTTGTACATGTCCGAACGGCCGGGACACGTCGTATCCAAGGAAGAGCTTCTCAAAGAAGTATGGTCAGACGTCGTAGTTACCGTCGATGTCGTATCCAGGTCGATTTCCGAGTTGCGAAAGATATTTCAAGACGATGCGCGCTCACCCAGGATAATTGAGACGATTCACCGCACGGGATATCGGCTGATTGCACCGGTTGATATGCGACTTTCACCCGGCGATCGTCTACCGGAGCCGGTCCTGACCCTGGGAGGCGATTCTGCAGGCACGATTGTTCATCCGGGCGCAGATAGAAACATGGCGCCAACCTCCGACCGGACGGGCCGGATTGAGAGCGTACCCGGGCTTAGGACTACGCTCATCGGTCTCGGTCTCGTCGCGGCGGTCGTTGTGGTCTATTCTTTCACCGATCAGTCAGACGCACCCCCAACCCTCGTCACAGTATCCACACCGGTGACAAGTTCACAGGGCTTCGAGATCCACCCGTTCTTGTCTCCTGACGGTACGCGCATAGCTTTTATATGGAGCGGTCCTGATGACGGCCACCTGAATGTCTACGTTAAAACGCTTGCGTCGGAAACGGCTTTACAGCTGACAGATTCGCCGTTTTATGAATACAGTCCTACGTGGTCTCCGGACGGTTCGGAGATTGCGTTTGCACGTTCTCAAAAGGGGATCTACGTAGTGCCGGCGACGGGAGGCTCCGAGCGAAAGCTTACTGATATTAATCCTTCCAGCAGCCCGGATGTAACATGGTCTCCCGACGGCAGTAAAATCAGCTTTGTATCGTCTCGTTCCGGGACGAAAGAGGTCTGGATATGCAACGCGGACGGTTCTCAGCCGACGCGTCTCACCCGGTTTAATGGGAGGATCGTCGGGAATCCGAGCTGGTCTCCCGACGGGGAACGTATCGTATTCGACGTACGGGTGCAGGGCCACACGGATATCTATATCGTCAACGCGGCTGGGGGTAATCTGCAGCATTTAACGAGCGATGCGTCTGAGGAGACCCTGCCCACCTGGTCAGTTGACGGACGGTACATTTACTTTGGTTCAAACCGCGGCGGTTCCTGGCAGATATGGAGCGTAGAGGCGGACGCGACCGATGACGGCCCTGTGTCCAATGCAGTTCAGGTTACCCGAGACGGCGGATACTATGCGCAGGAGTCAGGCGCAGACGGATCTTTATTCTATGCTAAAATAGACGAGGCGGGCATCTGGAGGCTGGATGCCGAAAGAACCATGCATTCCAAAGTCACCGAAGACCTTCCGTTAGGACACTGGGCCAACTGGTCGCTCCGTGGCGACCTCCTTTACTATTTAGAACGCACTGCGAACACTCCATCCATCTCAGCTTTTGATCTGAGCACCGGCATGACATCGGTGCTCATTCGCCTTGGACAGGAACCCAGAAGGTTCGTCCGTGGCATGGACGTAGCACCGGACGGTTCGTCCATTCTCATATCGAAGACGGATCACAGCCGATTCGATATCATGGTCGCAGAATTATAGCAACGGATCGCTTTTGGTTTTTGATACCAACAGCTTGACGCTTAAGAATCAAGGCAAGTGAGAACTCCAACTTCGTGCTCCCGGTTTTGCCCTTTCCGACTCTTCCACTGTATAGGGAATTTTCAAGAAGGGACCGTGATGGTTCTTGATATGCAGACCAGTGATATGCCGATTGATGGTATTCAGGTTGGAACTGAATTGTCGCCTCGCTCTATTGCCCCATGCCGTTGTGGCTGTTACACTTGTATTAACTAAGGATTGTATGCGCTTTGAATATGGGAGGGCGATCGGTCCATAGCATACCCATTAGGGTGTACTCCATGTGCTCGACACTTCGGGCTGCAGGGGTGATAGAAAAGTTGATGCTTATATCGGAGAGGCCACCATGAATTGGGATGCAATTGGAGCCGTGAGCGAAGTTGCCGCAGCCATCGGGGTCGTCGTATCCCTCGTGTATTTGGCCGTACAGATTCGGGAGAACACTCGCTCGTCACGATCTGCTACACGGCAATCGATAGTGGAATCCGTTATCGCCACGAACATGATTTGGGCCCAGAGTGAAAGCTTCTCTCAGGTGTTCCAGGACCATCTCGATGGGAAGGAGCTCGCAGATCACGAGTAGCTGCGGTTGTCGGGTTATTGCTACGTCTGCCTGAGGAACTGGGAGAACGTGCACTTCCACTACCGCAGCGACATGCTTTCGGATGAGGAGTGGCACGGCTTCCGCCAAAACCTCAAAGCATTGCTACAGATTAAGGCCTTCGAGGAATTCTGGACCCGGGAGCGGGAGGTCTTTTCCCAGGCATTTCGGCGTGAGGTGGAACGCATCTTGGAGGAGATCCCTACCTGCCCCATTCTCCAGGACTCTGTGGTCTTTGCTATGTCGTCAGAGGCGGACGGTAAGGCGGAGGAGTGAACTCCTCCCCCGTTCACCCTGGCACGCTTATGGCTACCAAAGTCAACAGCATAAGAGTATCCCATGTCGGGTCGGTGCTCGCTAAGTATGCAGATAGGTCATGCAACAGGATGGAGATAGCACGCGAAGCTGTCGAGGCCAAGACTATTCCCCACCCCAGGCCAGCGAAATTGGTTTTTGCGCTCTGTGGACCAAAACTGGGCTCAGTTGCGTCAAAATGAATGGAGGGGTGGCAGAGTTGGTCGAATGCACCGGTCTTGAAAACCGGCGTACGTTTGCGCGTACCGTGGGTTCGAATCCCACCCCCTCCGCAAAGCAAAAAAACGCCCCGCCCGCGACAGCGGGTTGGGCACTGTTTTATGAGAGACGAACGAAGCTTGCTTCTGTGAGGCTCTCTGAAACAGGACCGGGAGGCGGGCGCGGTGAGAAGACTGGTGGCTCTTGTTATTTGTGGGAGCCCCCCAGGGCTGTTAGCGGGCGAAGCGAGCCAAAGACCGCATTTCTGGACAGTTTTCTTTACATCGGCGACTTATGCGCGACTTGTGTGTACGAATCCGCAACACGATCTGTACGTTCCCGTACACGCGCCCGCAACTTCCTTCGGAGGATTTGCTGATATATAAGTCGGTAAATCGCCCTTCCCCGGAATCTGCCGGCCCGGAGGAATGAATAATAGAGGCTGAACGTCTAGACAAAGTACGTTCGCGCATGACCGGTACGTTTGTTGGTAACATGAGCGCCATTGGCCATTCGTGACACGGAACGCCGTACCGTTATTGGAACCAACCCATATTCCGACACCATGATCTCCCGACTCAGTATACCCGGTCTGAAATCCCCGTCGCTTACGAAATCGTTTTGCGGGTTTCTGATTCTCGCGTGCCTCTCCGGCACCGACATCACGACCGCCCAGGAACAGACTGCACAGCGCATTACGTTCGACGACGCGGTCCTGATTGCGCTCGAAAGAAACGTCACAATCAAGAGAGGACAGAACATCCTCAGGAGCCAGGAAATAACCGTACAGTCCGAGCGTGCGGACTTCCTTCCGAACCTGAACTTCTCTTCGGGCATGTCAAGAAATTATGGATCGTTCCAGAACCCTGTTACGTTCGCCGTTGACACGCGAACGACGAGCAGCTTCAATATGGGAGCCAGTTCGAGTATCAATATTTTCAACGGCTTCGCCGACGTCGCATCACTCCAGCAGGCACAAAAGGTTCTGGAAAGCCAGGAGTACACGTTCGAACGCACGCGCCAGAGTGTCGTCTTCAATGTGATCAACAATTATCTGAACGTGATCCTGGCCGGTGAGAACATCCGGATACGACAGGAAGACGTAGAGGCCCAGACCAGGCAGCTCGAACGCATAGAGGAGTTCGTGCGGGTTGGCATGCGCGCCGTGTCGGATCTCTATCAACAGCAGGCGACCCAGGCGAGCTCGGAAGCGCAACTTCTGGATGCCCAGAGTCAGTTTGAGGTCTCGAAAACACGCCTCATTCAGACCCTCCAACTGGATCCTCTCGGTGAATATGAATTTGTGGTTCCAGATCCCGATGACATACCGCTCGGTATCCAGGAATATCAGGCGCTCGACCTTATGCGGAGTGCGTTTGAAAATCGTCCCGACCTGCGCTCTCAGGAAGTCAACATCGATGCCGCAGCGCACGGAATCCGAATTGCGAAATCAGGGTTCCTGCCGAGAATCAACCTCTCCGGAAGCTTTTCATCCAGGACTTCGTGTTCGGAATCACTATTTGGATGTAGTTTCTCTGATCAGCTGGATATCAACCAATCCAAATCGCTTAGCCTTAGCATGTCGATTCCGCTCTTCAACCGGTGGAATACGAAGACCAGCGTCGAGCGGAGCCGTGTCCAGTACGACAACGCCATACTGGATCTCGAAAATCTGCAGCAGTCGGTTGCTCTGGAGGTCCGTCAGGCCTATCTGGACTATCAGATTGCCATCAAGAGGCTGGACGTAACAGAAAAGCAGTTCACGGCGGCAGAGCAAGCCCTACTCGTCGAACAGGAACGGTATGAAATCGGCGCATCCACTCTTGTCGAACTGACACAGTCCCGCGCCGCCTTCGTAAACGGGTCCAGTCAGCGCGTACAGGCTATCTTCAGGTTCCAATTTCAGCAAAAGCTGATCGAATACTACCAGGGTGTTCTGGACCCGGCGCAGCCTCTGTTTAATTGACGCAACGTACGGCTTCAGTCCGGACAGGCCGGTGTCCGGTTTGATGACGTGACATATACTCATCGATATGGCCACGAAGAAAAAAAAGAACGCAACGAAACGAATCTTCATCCTCATCCTGGTTCTTCTGGTACTGATCGTCATCGTCGCAGTCGTCATCTCAGCCACCGGTATTCTGGGCTCGGGGGACAGGGCGACCGAGGTGGAAATCGAGACCGTCGGTATTCGATCCGTTACACAGATCGTGACGGCATCGGGAAAGATGCAGCCGGAAATAGAGGTGAAGATCAGCCCTGACGTCCCCGGTGAAATAATCTTGCTCCCGGTAAAAGAGGGTGACGCGGTAAGGCAAGGACAGCTTCTGGCCCGTATTAAACCCGATTTCTACCAAGCTCAGGTCGAACAGGCAGACGCCTCCGTACTCCAGTCGAAGGCGAATGAAGCATCACTCCGAGCTGATTATCTGAACGCCGAACTGGAGGAGAACCGTCAGAAGGCGCTATTCGAGATCAATGCCATTTCTGAAAGAGACTACCAGTTGGCGGCGACCCGGCTGGCCACATCCAAAGCAACGCTGGAGGCGGCACAGTACTCGGTCAGGATTGCGGAGGCCCGCCTGCGCGAAGCCGAGGAGCAGCTCTCGAAGACGAATATCTACGCGCCGATGGACGGCACGGTGTCCATTCTAAACGTTGAATTGGGCGAGCGCGTTGTCGGTACGTCCCAGTTTGCCGGCACGGAGATGATGCGTGTGGCGCGTCTGAACCGGATGGAACTGGAAGTCGACGTGAACGAGAACGACGTTGTGAATGTGTCGGTCGGCGATACCGCCGCCGTGGAAATCGACGCCTATCCGGATCGCACGTTCAGGGGTGTGGTCACCGAGATCGCCAACTCGGCGCGCGTCCTGGGCATGGGCACCCAGGAACAGGTCACCAATTTCCCCGTGAAGATTCGCATGGTGGATCCGCATAACGTGGCCATGGAATCGTCGGGGGCGGCTGATGTCGTCTCGAACACTGAAGTCCCGATCGAGTCGTCCGAGACGCCGAATTTCAGACCCGGTATGAGCGGTACGGTGGACGTATTTACGCAGACGATCGACAGGGCGATCGCCGTGCCGATTCAGGCGGTTACGGTCCGCGATTTCAATCAGCTCAGAAAAGACGGGGTGATCGACAGCGAAGGCAATGCGATAGAGAACGAGCCCGGACGCAAGGCATCTGAATCGACTAAGTCCGATGGCGATTCGGAATCCGATGGAGACTCGGAACGCGATGAGCCCGTCAAGGACGAAGAAGACCTGCGTCGCGTGGTATTTCTGATGATCGACGGAAAAGCCAGGATGGTAGAGGTCGAGACGGGTATCAGCGATGACACCCACGTCGTTATCCTGTCCGGTGTAAGCGAGGGAGAAACCGTAATCATCGGCCCATATCGAGCCGTAAGCCGGACACTCAAACCGAGTAATCTCGTAGAGGAGCGTAAAGAACAGAAGCGAAACCGCCCCGGCGACGATTCCTGATTTTTGCCCGACAGCCGTCAACGAAACACTGGAGCCCTCCGATGGAATCGTCGAATCCAGGCCCCGAGCCGATCATTCAGCTTCATGACATCCGGAAAATCTACCAGATGGGTTCGCAAGAAGTCCGGGCTTTGGACGGCGTCACCGTCACCGTCTACCCGAACGAGTACGTCGCGATAATGGGTCCGTCCGGATCCGGCAAATCGACGATGATGAACATCATCGGTTGTCTGGATATTCCCACTAGCGGCCGATACGTGCTCAACGGCGCCGAAGTAAGTGAAATGGACGACAACGAACTCGCGGCCGCGAGGAACCGGGAAATCGGATTCGTTTTCCAGACGTTTAATCTGCTGCCTCGGGTCGACTGTCTGCGTAACGTAGAACTGCCACTCATTTATGCGGGAATCCCCAGGTCGAGGCGGCGTGAAATGGCCGAGATCTCCCTGGCGAATGTCGGCCTTGCGGATCGCATGGATCACAAGCCGAATGAACTCTCCGGCGGTCAGAGACAACGCGTCTCGATCGCCCGCGCCCTCGTCAACAATCCGTCTATTCTACTGGCAGACGAGCCGACCGGAAACCTGGATACGAAGACCGGTGAAGAAATTCTTGACCTCTTCGAGTCCCTCTATGCGAAAGGAAATACGATTATCGTCGTGACCCACGAAGAGTACATCGCCCTACACGCCCGGCGCATCATTCGACTTCGGGACGGCAAGATCGAGTCGGACGAGAGGGTAGACAGGCCCGATCTGGATCAAAAAATCAGAGACGCCGCGAAGAAGCGTGCAGAAGACGAGACGGTCGAGAACGCTTCTAATCTCTAGTTGATGCTGCACGTGTAACTCTCATTTCTCCGAACAAAGCGAACGTCTCCCTCTGTGCGCCGGATCGTCACGGCCTGAAACGCCAGCGCATCCGCCATCAGCGCTATACAATCCGAACCGGGTTCATTGAGAACGTACGAGACGACAATCTCGCCGGCCACGAGCTCGACGGATTCGACCTCGATCGCGTACCCTCCGGATTCCACACGCATGGCAATCAAGCCTACCATCGCCTGAGAAAAGTCCACCGGTTTGAAAGGTTCGAGAGGGGAAAGATTCCCGCTCATCCCACTCCACACCAGACTGTCTTTTACGACTGTTTCCAGCGTATCGGCCACAAATCCACGCTGTCCCACTCCGATCGTCTCGAATACCAGAGACTCCGTCGGCTCTTCGATCTCGACATAAGGCCTTGAACATGCACTCATCGCGACCAGAAGTGAGGCGGCGGCGATGACGGTGAGGGTGTCCTTATCTTGCATAGGTCGAGTCGGGTATTTCTGCTTCAGCACCTCGTGTACCTCAAAAGAGCACACAGGATCCAATATGACTCCCTGTCGTACGGCGTCACTTTTTGTCTAATTCTGCCACGAGTTGGGCAATCGTGTCCCTGTGCTCCGCGGCTTTTTCGAATTTAAGATCACCCGCTGCCTCCAGCATCTCCGCTTTCAGCTGCTTGATCATATCTCTCTTCTGGTCGTCGGTCAGGTACTTGAGAACCGGATCGGCGATGGATTTCAACTGGTCGGGCCCACTGTAGTATCTCGATGCCGGACCGCCTCCTTCGTGTTTCTCCTCTGCAATGATAGTGCCTTCCTTGATCTGGTCGATGGACTTTCGAATGGTCTGCGGCGTAATCCCGTGTTCCTCGTTATAGGCGATCTGGATCTTTCGACGTCGCTCGGTTTCGTCGATCATGCGTTCCATCGAACCGGTCTTCTTGTCGGCGTACATGAGGATTTTGCTGTTGATATTCCGGGCCGCGCGACCGGCCGTCTGGATTAAAGAGCGGTCGCTTCGCAGGAATCCCTCTTTGTCGGCGTCCAGTATGATGACCAAGGACACCTCCGGAAGGTCGAGGCCCTCTCTGAGGAGATTCACGCCGATCAGTACATCAAACTCGCCAAGGCGGAGTCCCCTCAGAATCTGGACACGGTCGAGCGCGGCGATATCCGAATGCAGATACCGGACGCGGACCCCGAACGAGTCCAGATAATCGGCCAGATCCTCTGCCATCCGCTTGGTAAGCGTTGTAATCAGGACGCGCTCGTTGCGTTCGGAGACGACGCGTATCTCTTCCAGGAGATCGTCGATCTGATTCTTCGTAGGTCGAATCTCTACGGTCGGATCCGGAATGCCCGTCGGCCGGATGATCTGTTCGACGAAAACACCCTGGCACAGCTCGAGCTCGTAGTCGCCCGGAGTCGCGCTCGTAAAAATGACCTGGTGCTGCCTCGCCTCGAATTCTTCGAAAGTCATCGGCCGGTTGTCCAGAGCCGACGGAAGGCGGAATCCGTGTTCGACGAGCGTCAGTTTTCGAGCCCGGTCGCCG
>JACZYK010000265.1 GCA_022571135.1 Bacteroidota bacterium | reverse complement strand
CATCGTGACCGACAGCTATTCGGCGACGGAACGTTTTCTCGATGCGGTGGACAGCGCGGCCGTTTACGTAAACGCTTCGACCTATTTTACGGATGGCTTTGAGTTCGGGTTGGGTGCGGAGATCGGAATTAGTACGAGCAAGCTGCATTGCCGGGGTCCGATGGCACTCAAGGAACTCACTTGCGCGAAGTATGTGATTCGCGGCACGGGCCAGATCCGGATCTAGACGTGCGCCGTTTGTGCCTATGAGCGAAGGCAATTCCATCGGGGTCTTCGGCGGTACTTTCGACCCGATCCACAACACGCACTTGAAGATCGCCCGCACCGCTATCGAAGCCGCCGGGCTGGACCTTGTGCTTTTCGTGGTGTCGGCCCGTCCCCCTCATAAACGGGGCGACACCTTTGCCACGGCCGAACAACGTCTCGCCATGGTACGGGCGGCTGTCGAGCGCGAGCCGAAGCTCGAGGCCTCCGATCTCGAGTTGAAACGTAGGGGACCTTCTTATACGAAGGAGACGCTGATGGAATTGGAGAGAGAGGCCCGCGAGAACGATAGTTGCGCCGGCCACCGTGGCGAAGCGTTGTCCACCCCAACTCCCGATCCAGGCTGACGCATCTTTGTGGCTCCAGTCACGAAACCGATCAAGATCCGTGATACCGTAGGGTTGGGCAAATGCCTGTAAGGCAAATATGGAAACCAGTACGACACAGAGTGAAGTCGACGATGCGCGAGCAAAGGGTCTCGTAGAAAAGGAATCTGGCATAGATCAGAGAAAGAATTGGACACCGGCAGACATATTAATTCTGCTCCCGGGATTTACGGCTGGAAAAGTTAATGAGGACCTCGTCGACGACGTTGTACCAGAATCCGAGTCCATAGACCTGATGCCCCATCCAGGATCTCGCGCTCAAGTAATCGACGGACATCGCCTTGGTCCATCGAGCCGTAGAGATTATTCGAGCGGTTTGTCAATTGAGCAGGAGTGCGCTTTGTGGTTCTCATCGTGCAACTTCGCCTTGAGCGTTGCAGACTAACATACAAAGTGGATCAATCTTTTTGGGATCGAATGAAGGCCCGGTGCCGATGATCATTGCATCAGGTACTTTCGCCCTTCAGTAGCTTTCCAACGGATTGTTTCGGGCGCCGATACCCGTCGGGCTACACACATTCTCATAAGAGGGATGCCTCCTTGCCATTATCCTGTCATAGCGCGATACTTGTATCCACCCGGCAAGCAATCCGACCATGGTCGGCAGCACTCTCTTCCATTACCGCATTGTCAAAGAACTCGACCGCTGCGGCGCTCAATCAACCGAACATCGCCGCCGTTCGGTTGACGAGCGTGGATCCGGTCCCGGAATCCCGGATTTAGCTCAAGCCAAAATGAATCCTGATCGCCTTCTCCGGGTCCTTCATTTCATAGCCCGAAACGTCGCCGCACTTTTCGATCTATCGTTTCTTACTCGAGCTCGTCAGTTGATCGGTCATCGTTTCAATGCGTTTCATGTTCGTTGTCAGTAATGAGGGCGTCTGATCACTCCTGGACCAGGGTCTCCCGTTTTTCATCAGGGGCCATTGCGGCGTATGCCGAATCCGGGTTCTTATCGATGACATGTGGACGTACGATCCGCTCGATGAAGTAACTGATTTTACCCGCTCCGATCACGCGATATAGCCCCTCCTAGACTTGCTCGTGTTCCTGCTCGAAGTCATAGAGGTCAAGAGTATTCTGATCGTAACATTTGGCAACCGATCGGGTAAATTCCTTGTACTACTCATACGAACTATATATAATTGTGGTCAATCAGCTCGAAATGGCCTATTCAGTGCCTTCCACAGGCATGGATTTCACCTGAGCCATGCGGAAAAGCTTCTTAATCGGGAATTTCCTTTCGGCCTATGGAGCATCGTTCGGGCGACTGAAGGAGAGTTCGGAGCCCGTGGAAGGGTTGCCGGCCGAAAAACTGGCGCTCAGATTCTCGGAGAGAGAACGAGCATACCGGGATCGTCTGAATCGATACAATACGAGAATTATGGCTGGTATGGTGGCCGCGCTTGTTGTTACGATTTCGGCCTTCCAACTCAACATCTTCTCAAGCAATGCGGTGGAAATCGATCTGGCCGTTCAGGAGATCGTGCAGATGGAGGAGATCGTACAGACCCACCAGGAGGAGAAGCCACCTCCACCGCCTCGTCCTCCCGTGCCGGTCGTGGTGCCCGATGATATCTTCCTGGAAGACGACGAACTGGTGTTCGACGCTACGCTGGACCTGGATGCGGCCATCTTCGATTTACCGCCCCCACCTCCTCCGGCCGAGAAGGTGGACGATACGGAAGAGATATTCGTTGTCGTCGAAGAGATGCCGGAAATGATAGGGGGACTGGCGGCCCTTCTTAAAGATCTTGTTTATCCGCCGATGGCCCAGAAGGCGGGACTCGAGGGGACCGTGATCGTCAGGGTAATCATCGACGAAGAGGGCAATCCACAGGAGCCCGTGGTACTCCGCTCGGTCCAGCGCCTACTTGACGCAGAGGCGATGCGGGCCGTCATGCTACAGAAATTCAAGGTAGCCCGGCAGCGAGGCCGCCCGGTCAAAGTCTATTTCAGTATCCCCGTCAGGTTCACCCTGAACTGAGCCTGCGCAAGGCGCCCTTGTCGATTCCTTTTCGGAACGCTATCCTTTTGCGGTTTGCATTCCATTCCGACCGACGATGGCTGAATCTCCGCAACCTTCCCTGCGCAAGTCCCTGGGCATTTATGACGGCGTTGCCCTCATTATCGGGATCACCATCGGATCGGGAATTTATTCAACACCCTCCATCATCGCTGGCTATTTCGATTCCTTCTCTACGATCATCCTGACCTGGGTAGTAGTTGGAATCTTCGTGATGATCGGGGGGATGATCTACGCCGAACTCGGGACGCGCATTCCGGATACCGGCGGAGAGTACGTCTACATCAACCGCTGTTTCGGGCCGTTTGCGGGTTTCATGTTCGGGTGGGCGCAGCTTTTCATCATCCGGACGAGTCCTGCCGCTGGACTCGCGATCATCGCCGCCGATTACGTGGGCTTCTTCGTCGATCTCGGACCGGGGGCGCACACGGTGGTCGCGCTCAGCATCATCGCAATGCTCGGCATATTCAACTTCGTGGGCGTCCAGTGGGCGAGTCTCTTTCAGAAAGTGACGACGGTATTCAAGGTGGTGGGCCTTGTCGTATTTGCGGCCGTTTTTGTCGTTCTGCTAAGCACAACGGCCAATCTGCTCGGAACGACGGTGGCGCCTGCCAACGATCTGGGTATGATGGGGAATCTGGTCGCCGCGCTCATGCTCGTCGTTTTCACCCATACCGGATGGGACCGCGTGGGTTACGTGGCTGGTGAAATGAAGGATCCTCGCCGCGTCATTCCGAGGACGATGATCATCGGGATGGTCATCATTATCACGCTCTACTGGGTCATCAATACGATCTACCACTATGGTCTGGGGATGGAGGGTATGCGTGGGACCGCGACGCCCGCGGTGGACGTGGCAATGCTGATGGTGGGACCCGTCGGAGCCGGCCTCATCGCACTGCTGGCGATCGTATCGGCTGTCGGGAGCATCAACGGTACGATGATGTCCGCGAGCCGCGTGTACTT
>JACZYK010000264.1 GCA_022571135.1 Bacteroidota bacterium | reverse complement strand
GGCCCAAGGCTTGAGCGGGTAGGCTTGATATTAGGCCGATTAGGAGACAAACGACATGACCAGCATCGGCATTATCGGCGTCGGCGCTATCGGCGGCTCCCTGTCGGGCTTCATGGCGTTTGACGGCGAGGACGTGACGTTCATCGACCCGTGGCGAGAGAACGTCGATGCCATGCGCGAGAGCGGCCTAATCCTCGACGGCAGCGTCGAGGGCCACGTTACGGAGGTGGCCGCGTACCATACCGACGAGCTCAGCCAGATCCCCAAGGACAAGAAATTCGACGTCCTGATCGTCGCCGTTCTCGAGGCTGAGCTTGCGGAGAAGGTGCCAGCGCTGGCCGGGCAGGAGCTGGTTGAAGTCGATCTTCAAGGAGACTTTCGGGTCCAGGGGGGGGCCGAGGGGGTCGGCCGACTTCCTGCGCAGGCTGACGCAGAGCTTCGACCCCGCTTCGCTGTCGGGCCAGAAGAGCGCGGGCGTCTCGACCGTGAAGGTGGCGTCATCGCCGCCATTACCGTCGTCCTCTTTGCAGCTTGGGTGAGACGGATCATTCTCGCAGGGCTTCTTAGCCGCAAAGGTGATGCCGGCCGTCTCGGAGGCGATGGGGCTGTCGAACTCCTGCTCTACCGGATTGGCGTCGTCCGAGCAGCCGACGACCAGCAGGGCGCACGGGAGCACGAAGACGCCGAGCAGCAGACGAGGTGTCAAGATGGGTTTAGCTTTGTGTTTCATGGCCGCATGTGTTTGGGTGGAGAAATGCCCAAATGGCAAGAGTACGGGTAACAGATTCCTCATAACAAACCTCATGGTTTGGTGGGTGGATAAGTCCTGTGATCGGCGACTCAAGTAAATGCGTGATTTATCAACGGCCTTGTTTTCAGGTTTTCTCAACGCGAGTCATTCGAACTCCGTCATCATCCAGAGTAGACGGACGGATTCAACTTCGGACCACGCCATCATCGAACCATCTTTGTTCCAAGTGGGGAGGCCGACAGATCGATTCGAGTTTGTGCGAATGGTTTCGTACTTCTTCGTTACTTCGTCGACCGCATAGAGTCCCCAGCTGCCCCCGGATCCTCGTCGTGTACTACTGAAGTAGTACCTCGAGTCGGGTCCCCAAACACCCACGTAGTCCCACATAGGATCAGGCATATTGGCGAGCGTCGTTGGTTCCCCGCCGTCGAGCGAGACGATGCGAGAACCATCGTGTTCGTAGTCCTGACCGTAGTACATGTAGCTGATTCGATCACCGTCTGGATGCCAAGCAAGGATTTCCTTATACGCCGATTCTTCAGGTGGTGTGAGTCGTTTGAGTTCCCTCGTCCGACGATTAACGGCATACAATACATTCTCTTCATCTTCCTCTGTGTATGCGAATCCTGCTATATAGGTGCCGTCCGGCGACCACTCAATAATCCAACCTTCCCATCCTTTTTCCTTGGCAATGCTCTCTGCACGTCCTCCACGGGCAGATATCACCATAAGATCCGGGCCATCAATGAAGGCAATATCTTCTCCGTCCGGGGACCACGCCGGAACCAGATTTTGTTGTCCATCCGCAGCATACAATCGCCTGGCCACGCCCCCGTTTGAGGGCATGGTGTAGAGAGTCGTCTTATTTCCTTCCGTTAAGAAATAGGCGAGTTGGCTGCCATCTGGAGACAGGAATGATTGTGTTGCATACGAGCTGGATACCCTTCCTGAAACCAGCTGTTTAGGATTTTGACCGTTTATAGAGGCTGACCAGATGCCAGTTCTACCCGGTTCATTGTCCAAGTAGTAGAGCGTCCCTCCATCCGGGCTGAGTGTTGGAGAGCTTCCGCGAATCACCTCAGTCGGTGTCTCCAGTCCATTCGCCGGCGCCGTGAGAATGGTGTGATTGTCTCTCATCAGTGCGAACGTCAATTGGCCATTCTCAGGCAGAATGAGTGGGTAGATTACCTTTGCATTGCTGTAGGATGTAATCTTTTCCGCGGCAGAATCTGACCATGCGTCTTTTCTATAAACATTCCATACAGACTCTGTACCGGACGAATAATAGATGCTCCGTCCATCCGGACTCCATGTTGGCCAACCCTCATAGCCGTCATCGTCAGTTACCTGGATCTGTTCACCCGTCGACAGGTCTAGCATCCAGATGTTCATTTCATCCTGAAGTTCTGACTCGAAGCGAAGACGGTGATAGAGGAGATAGCGCTCGTCCGGAGATACGTTTCCCATACTGGTCAGATAGTCAATGCGTGCTTCATAGTGCCGCACGAGCGTTCCGTCAACCGAGAAAAGGTTGAAGCCATCCTGAACGCGGGTGATGAACTGTCTACTGTTGGGCATCCATGACAATCCTCTTCCAATATTTTCTATCGCAACATGGGTGACCTCGCCGGAGGATAAATCCATCAGCGCACATACGTATTTGGCTCCATCGGCGGTGAGCGTGTTTCCAGTAAATAAAAGCCTTTTACCGTCTGGCGACCACCTGGGGAAATGGTAGAATTCCCAATCTCCCGGATCCTCAATGACCGGACGCATTATGCTGGTTCCGACGTCCATGAAGTAAAGTTCCTCGCGTAACGTCGGGTACTTTTCTTTTCTGTACTCAAGCGCCGGAGCGGTCATGACGAGCGTAGATCCATCGGGCGAAAAGTCGTATGCCCGCTCGTGCTTGTCGCCAAACGGAGGCATGTCGTCCATCACGAGCGTGAAGTCCTGCTTGGTTATGGGTTCGAAGCGTTCTCCGCCCGGATCCGACTCGGACAATCGGATCAGGCCTTCACGAGCAGACAAAAATGCACCGGGTTGATCGGAAAACTCCGAAACTACTCGACTATAGGCGGTTCTGGCCTCGTGCGAGCCAATCAGTTCATGGGAATTTCCAAGGGCAATAAGTGCCTTTGCAACATCCTCCCGGCTTGCCGAGACCGATTCTGCTACCTGGCGATAGAGAGAGATTGCGCGATCAATGTCCCCGGTCACCAATTCTGCATGAGCAGCCTGTTGAAGGATTATGGATGCGTTGGCATATGTCTGCGCGAGGGCGGGATCAATAGACTCGAGTACAACAATTGACAGGATGACGAGAAGCACGGAAAGCCGTTTCATGACGAGGCACCTTTGATTGAAGTGGTAGTGTAACGGTCGCGAGTCAGAGAACTGGTAGCGAATCGTCTGGATATGCGAAAGGTTTATCAGGAAATCCTGACAATAGTGCCGGCTCAGGACTCTGGGATGCTCTCTTATCCTGAATACAAGTCTTACCCCTCGAAGCGGTATCCCATTCCTCGAACACTCGATATCAGCCGTGAGCCGTCTGGCCCAAGCTTTTTCCGGATGTTCATTACGTGCGTATCAATCGCCCGATCGGTCACTACAACGTCCGCTCCCCAGACCAGATCAAGCAGCCGGTTACGCGCGACCACATGGCCTTTGTTCTGAACCAGGGCTGCCAATAGCTTGAATTCCAACAGCGTAAAATCCAGGCGTTCATCATGGGACCGAACCTCCATTCTCTCCACGTCCATTGTAAACGGTCCGAACGAAAAGATCGTCTGCTCCGACGCAGACGACCGCCTGAGGAGCGCCTTGATTCTGGCTCTCAGCTCGAGGGGGCTGAAAGGCTTCGTCACATAATCGTCCGCCCCCATCTCG
>JACZYK010000263.1 GCA_022571135.1 Bacteroidota bacterium | reverse complement strand
CAGGTTATTGAATATGGTAGGCAGCACCACGAATACGAGTCCAGGCCCGGCGTCTGGCTCGACACCGACAGAGAACAGCGCCGGGAAGATGATTAGGCCGGCCAGTATGGCGATGAGCGTATCGAAAAACGCGACGGCTACACCGGCCTGCACCAGGTTATCACGTTTCGGGAAATACGAACCGTACGTGATCATTGCACCCATGCCGAGAGAGAGGCTGAAGAGCGCCTGGCCGAGGGCACTCATCACGACGCCTGTCGTAATCTTTGAAAAATCCGGTTGGAACAGATAGGCGAGACCTTCCATGCCTCGAGGCAGGGATATGGATCGGATGGCCAATATGACGAGAAGGACCAAGAGCAAAGGCATGAGGATTTTCGTCGTCCTCTCTATTCCTTTGGAGATGCCTCCCCGTACCACGACGATCGTAAGGAGCAGAAATGCCCCGGTCAAGACGATCGCCTTTACCGGATCTCCGATGAGCGACGTGAACATCTCGCTGCTCTGTTCAGCGGTAATTTTCCCTGAAAGACCTCCTGAAATGGCCAACCACAGATAGGAAAGCGTCCACCCGGCGATCACGCTGTAGAAAGCCAGAATGGCGAAACCGGTAACCACCCCCAGTGCGCCGAGCCACGACCATTTTGTCCCCGGGAAAAGTACCGAGAAAGCTCCGACTGCATTTCTTTCGGTTTGCCGGCCGATCGAGAGTTCCGAGAGTACCACGGGGATTCCAACTGCAAGCACGAAAAACAGATAAATGAGAACGAATGCTCCACCGCCATTCTCGCCTGCTGTGTAAGGGAAACGCCAGATATTTCCCAGGCCTATGGCGGACCCGGAGGCAGCGAGTATGAATCCCATTTTGCCGCTCCACTGACCACGACTTGCGGTTGCCACGTAATTCTCCTTTGAACGTTAAGAAGGGCAGGTTCTCTTGGCTATCCGGGTCTCAACCGGGATACTTCCCGGGCCGAGATGCAGCACAGGTATCCTCACCTGATTTTGCCGCGGTCCAAAATAACTTGAACCGAGCCAAGAAATGCAAGAAATAATCTCAGTCCATTCAACGTATACAGGGCAGGTTTCAGGGAGCTCAGCAGAATATATCCTGCAGGAGATAAACGCCGTCCCCGCAGCTGGATACGGCGCTCTCAAAGTTGAACTGAACGACCAGAGCCGCTCGGAACGGCTAGATATCCAGTCTGGAATGGCCAGCCAGCCTCCTAGAACGGCAGGTCGTCGTCCGGTTCAAAGGACATGTCATCTTTTGCTCCGTTGGTCGTAGCGGCAGCTGTCGTCTCGGACGGAGCAGCCGGTTCGAACGATTCTGCACCGGATCCGCGTCCGCTGAGCATCATCATCTCCCGTGCCTTGATCTCGGTGACGTACCGGGTGTTTCCATCCCGATCTTCGTAGTTACGCGTCTGGAGAGAGCCCTCGAAATACACCTGAGAACCTTTCTTGAGGTACTCGTTACAGATTTCAGCCAGCCGCCCCCAGGCCACGATACTGTGCCATTCGGTGCGTTCGACCAACTCGCCGCTTCCGTCTTTATAGGACTCATTCGTAGCCAGTCGCAGGTTGCATACTGCGGTGCCGGATCCGGTATAACGCAACTCCGGATCCTGGCCCAGATTGCCGACGAGAATCACTTTGTTGATTCCACGTGCCATGTTTACACCTCCTGATAATGTTGTCTTTTACATGAGCCTCTGGCGATTTCACACGAGTCCACCGGATCTCCGGTCCGTCCTGACGTCGTCAACTGAATCCACCAGAAGATGCAAAGGGGTGTGGACGGTTAAGAACCCGCTGCTTCCACATAGAGAGCCCAGGTTCGGGTTAGTAACTTTTGAAACGAAAATAATCGTTGAGTGTGACAGCTGAGTGTCATGCCGATTCGGGCCAAACAAAATAACGCATGATCCGTTGACGGTTGGCCCCCGGATCGACTGAATCATATTCGAAGCAATCGATCGGGAGTCCCCGTGCCTGCCCACCGATCGGGCGGCAACCTACGAATGGATTCAGTTCGATGAAAGACAAAATCTACGATAAAGAATTTCAACCGTCGGCGGATGTTCTGGAAGAGTTCGGCGACTTCGTCGCCATCACGCGCCAGCTTCGTCGCGACTGTCCCTGGGACCGCGAACAGACCCACGAATCGATCCGGCACCTGCTCATCGAAGAGGCCTACGAAACGGTCGAAGCCATCGAGGACGAGGACTGGGAGCACCTGAGGAAGGAACTGGGGGATGTTCTTCTCCACGTCGTCTTTCACGCCGTTCTGGCGGACGAATCCGGACACTTCAACCTGAGCGAGATCATTCGCGCAGAATCCGAGAAGCTCATTCGCAGGCATCCCCATGTGTTCGGGGACGTCAAAGTCGGGAGCGTCAACGACGTGTTGACCAACTGGGAGTCGATCAAAATCAGGGAGGGGGAAAAGAAATCCGTCATGGAAGGTATTCCGCGGCATCTCCCGACCCTGCTTCGTGCATTTCGGATCCAGGAAAAAGCAGCCGGCGTCGGATTCGATTTCCCGACCGCCGAAGAAGCCTGGACGAAGGTCGATGAGGAGATCGGGGAGTTCCGTTCGCTGATGGAAAGCGACGCGCCCGTCGGCGTCCAGGAAGAAGAACTGGGCGATCTCATGTTCGCCATCGTCAACTTTGCCCGATTGAAGGGAATCAACCCGGAGAATGCTCTGGGGAAAACGAATTCGAAGTTCATCCGCCGATTCCAGCACATCGAAGGGCGACTTGCGGAGAACGGCGTCTCGATCGTGGACGCCACGCTCGAAGAGATGGACCTCTTCTGGAACGAAGCCAAATCACGAGAGACCGGCGCATAGTCGGGGCGCGGACTCCACAGCCGGGAACGAGCGCCTCAATGCACCGGTGGTGCGATCTCGACCGGACGCAACCGGCCTTCGTCCCTGTTGAGGAACTCCTCGTAAAGCCGGATGTGCTGGCTGTCGATCGGCACGTTGAATCCGTCTATGAATAGGCCGACAACCCGCGTCGCCGGTTCGAATGGATCACCGTCGGTGATCATCAGATTGGCTTTCTTGCCAGCCTCAATCGATCCATAATCGTCGGCGATCCCGAAGATTTGAGCAGGACCCATCGTAACCGCTCGAAGCGCGTCCTCCTTGCTCATTCCGTACGCGGCTGCGAAGCCGGCATTGAACGGCAGGTTTCTCACGTTCCTGGATTCGCCGGAGCGAATAGCGATGCGGACGCCGGCCTCGTTCAGGAGGCCCACGTTGGCGTATGCCCGGTCGTAGCGGTCTGTCTGACGGGTCGGTGTGGACAAAATCGGTCCGACAATGCACGGGATATCCGCTTCGGCCAGCTTGTCGGCCACTCTCCACCCCTCGGATACTCCGCTGAAGACCACTTTTTCGATACCGCGCTCCTGAATCCAGTCGATCGCCGCCAGAATATCCTTCTCCGCACTTACGCGCACCATGAGCATCATTTCACCTCGAATGACGGGTAATAGTGCTTCCATCTCCGGAGCGTACTCCGGGAGATCGAAGCGATTACTGTCGCTCGTATAGGCCGAGTCGATCCGGGCGTAGAGCTCCGCACGGTCCCAGATTTCGTCGAGCTTTTCCATCGCTCGTTTGTAGGCCACTTCAGAGTC
>JACZYK010000262.1 GCA_022571135.1 Bacteroidota bacterium | reverse complement strand
CGGGCTTGTGCTCCTGTTCGGACGCCGCGACCTGCTTCATGCTTTCGAAAAACGGCCGGGCCAGAGCATCGCGCTTTCTCTGATAGAAATCGACCGCGGAGTCGAATACCTTCTCGGTAACACCTTCCTCGCCGAGCTTGTGGAAGGTTTCCCTGTCGATATCGCAGTCGAGAGCGAGCGTTCGAAGGAGTTCCTCTCGCATCTCCTCGACATTTCCTTCCCCGTGGTGCGCCCGAACGACGCCCTCGATGATCTGATCGAGCATGTCCAGCAGATCGCCCTGCATCCGCTCCCCCTTTAGCGCATGGTTGCGACGATCGTAGATCACGTGGCGCTGTGCGTTGAGAACGTCGTCGTACTCGAGTTGTCGCTTCCGGATCGCGAAGTTATTCTGTTCGACCTTTTTCTGGGCTCGCTCGATGCTTTTGTTGACCCACGGATGGGTAATGACAGCGCCTTCCTCCAGATTAAGCCGGTCCATCACCTTCGCCACGCGGTCCGAACTGAAGAGACGCATCAGGTTGTCGTCCAGCGATATGTAGAACTGGCTCTCACCCGGATCGCCCTGCCGGCCGGCTCGTCCGCGCAGCTGGAGATCGATGCGCCGGCTTTCGTGGCGTTCCGTTCCCAGGATAGCAAGGCCACCGAGTTCCGTGACTCCGAGGCCAAGTTTGATATCGGTTCCGCGCCCGGCCATGTTAGTGGCGATGGTGACGGCTCCCTTCTGGCCCGCTTCGGCTACAATCAGAGACTCCGTCTTGACTCGATCCTGTCTGGCATTCAAAACGTTGTGTTTGATTCCGGAACGCTGCAGCATCCGGCTCAGGGTTTCCGACGCCTCGACGGTCGTGGTACCGACGAGCACGGGTTGCCCTTTCTCGTTGTATTCGTGGATCTTGTCGATGACAGCGGTGGCCTTTTCTCGACGGGTTTTGAACACCAGATCGTCCAAGTCTGAACGGACGATGGGACGGTTGGTCGGAATGACCATCACCTCCATCTTGTAGATCTTATAGAACTCCTCCGCTTCCGTGTCCGCCGTGCCGGTCATGCCGGATAGCTTGCGATACAACCGGAAATAGTTCTGAAGCGTAATCGTGGCATAGGTTTGCGTGGCCGCCTGCACCTTGACGCCCTCCTTGGCCTCGAGCGCCTGGTGCAATCCGTCCGAGTATCGCCTGCCAGCCAGCACGCGGCCCGTGTGCTCGTCGACAATCATGATTTTCCCGTCCTGGACGATATACTCCGTATCCTTCTCGAACTGGATGTAGGCTTTGAGCAGCTGTTCGACGGCGTGAAGTCGAGCCGCCCGCTCGGAATACTTGTTGTACAGTTGTCTTTTCTCTTCGATCTGTTCGTTCAGAAGCACACGGTGATCGTTTTCCAGTTTGTTCTGGCGTTTCTCGTCCGTTAACGACTCGTCTGTACTGAGTCTCTCCTTGAGTTCGGCGAGCCTGGTTTCCGTATTCGTTTCGATCGTCGCGACGCCTTCGCCCAGGTCCGGAAGGATGAACATCTCCTCGTCCTGACCGGCGGCCTTGGAAATGAACTGCCTGCCCTGTTCGCTCATCTCGATGCTTCGCTGCTTCTCGTCGAAGGCGAAGTGAATCGCATCGTCGACAAACGGCATGTTCTTGGCGTTGTCCTGGAGATAGTAGTACTCCGTTTTCTGGCGGAGCTGCTCGAGGCCCGGCTCCCCGAGGACCTTGCGAAGCCTTTTGTTCTTGGGATATCCGCGAAAGGCTCTCAGCAACGCCAGACCGGCGTCCGACTCCAGTTCGGCGGCCTTCTTGTTCTCCTCGTTTGCGAGCGCTTCGTCACGCTGTTTGATCAGTCTTTCCGCCTCCGCCACAAATCCTGCGACGAGCTTCTGTTGAGAGTAGACGAGCTTGTCGACGGGCGGATTGAGCTCTTCGAACTGCGTCTCATCCGACTGCGGTACGGGTCCTGAAATAATGAGTGGCGTACGTGCCTCGTCGATCAGTACCGAGTCGACCTCGTCTACGATGGCGTAGTGGTGCGGCCGTTGCTGCAACTGCTCTGGATCCACGACGAAGGAGTTATCGCGCAGGTAGTCGAAACCGAACTCGTTGTTCGTGCCGTAGGTGACGTCGGCAAGGTAGGCGTTCTTCCGGCCCTCTGAATGGGGCTCATGACGATCGATGACGTCGACCGTCAGGCCCAGAAACTCGTAGACGGGACCCATCCACTCGGCGTCGCGCTGGGCCAGGTACGGATTGACGGTTACCAGGTGCACACCACGCCCGGCGAGAGCATTCAGATAGACCGCGGCTACGGCTACGAGCGTCTTGCCCTCACCCGTTTTCATTTCGGAAATATTGCCCGAGTGCAGCGCAATGGCCCCGAGGAGCTGCACGTCGTAGGGGATCATATCCCAGGTGATCTTCTGTCCGCCGGCCATCCATTCCTTACCGATCAGACGGCGACAGGCGTCCTTGGCGACCGCAAAGACCTCCGGCAGGATTTCGTTCAACTTCGCTTCGAGCGTCTTGAACCATTCCTCATCGAGATCATCCAGTTCGTCGTACAGGGTCAACCGTTGATTTAGCGTAAGCGCTTCTGTCTTTCCGTCGACTTCGCTGGTTCTGACCCGAAGCTGCTCCTTGATTTCTACCGTATCAGTCTCAATCTCCTGTAGCGCTTCGCGTATCTGGGCACGAAATTCTTCGGTCTTTGCCTGTAATTCCTCGTCGCTCAGCGACCGATACGATTCAAAATGCAGATTAATTTGGTCGACGATGGGCCAGAGGTGCTTGAACGCCCTCTCCTGCTTGTCCCCAAATACTTTCTTGATAAGCTTTAGCATGAACTGAATGCTCTATGTCCACACCTGCCAGCCGGCGCGATGGTCGCCCTGATAGAGCGTCCCGACTGCCATCGTGTCACATATCTTGATATTTGTCTCTCTTCGAACCCGGAACGGCCCACTCGACAAAAAGTGAGCCGAATCCAAAATATACGGGGACGCGGCGAGTACGATCCGTCGAGTGGACCCGGCAATTTCGGCCCCGCCTCTCACGCATACATGTCGCACACCGTTCCCTCGACACGCCCGTCTTCGTGGTTAGTTCTACTTTGTCGCAAATTCTGCATCGAACAACGAGCATTCCCAGACTCGACCGGGCACAAATTAGAGGATTTCGAACCTGAAGGTATTCGTTCCGTAAAAGCCGCGGTTCGATCATAAGGCGTATATCGTATCCGATCGAGACGCAGCAAACGACCCTCATCGGACGCGCAGAAAGGAGACTCACTTTGGATTCCATGTCGTTGCCTCTTCATCACGCTGAGAGAAAGAGGCGGACTTCCGTCAGCATATTTCTGCCGATTCTCCTCTTTATTCTGTTCGCGCCGACTCTTCCATGCAGGGCTCAGATAGAAACGGCAGGGTTTCCCGTCACGCAGCTCGACGAATCAGCAAGGATTGCTGCATTCGGCGGGCGCTCGCCGGCTCTGAAATCCGAAGATGTGGGTTCGTTCTACTCGAATCCTGCATTGCTGTCGGCCGACATGGATAGAATCCTGTCGTTTTCGTATCTGAATCATATCGGAAGCCTCAACGCCGGCTGGATTTCGTCCGCCTATTCGCTGGATTCCCTTACGACGCTCGCTGCCGGATTCCGCTATCTGTCTTTCGGTACAATCGACCGTGCGGATGAGTTCGGACG
>JACZYK010000261.1 GCA_022571135.1 Bacteroidota bacterium | reverse complement strand
CTCGAAAGAGACCACACCGTCAAACACGCACTGTTGAGAAATTCGTTTGCACTCGGATCGTTTACGGTGGGGGTCATCCTTGCGATTACGAGTACGGCCATATCGGCTATGGCGGGAGAGAGGGCCGGTCTGGTACTCCAGATTCCCGGCAATGTCCTCATGGGAGTAGGTGTTATCGCCATACTCCTGCACACCCTTGAGAGTCTATACCTGGGAGGACGAAATAGCGTTAGGGCCGGCATCATATTCGCGGTTATCTCGATCTCTCTTCTCGGCCTGATGTCGCTCGGTGCTACCGAAGTGGACATCAATTCGGTGATGAATCTGATGATCATGCCCGCGGTAATCATTCTATTCGGACTGGCCGGCCAGTTGTTCAATCGGCGGACGCATCTCGTTCTGACCGACAACCGGGCAAAGCTCCTGACCGGATCGGTCGGTGCACTCTTCGCTATCATCATCATGTTCTTGATCGATCCAACGGGCGTAGAATTCTTCCCGACTACGGACCCGCAGCAGGTCCGGGTTACTGTGTCCGGTCCTCTCGGAATGAATATCGATGCGAGTAACCGTCTGGCTTCGATCGCAAACGATCGCATCAGAGGATTGCTCGATGCGAGTACGGCGTCGAAGGAGAATGTCAAAAACGTTCTTATCAACGTAGGTGTAGGAAGCGATTCCGACTTTTTCGGCACACCCAGTCCGGAGCGTTCGCGAATCACGTTGAACCTGGTCGACTATGCCGACCGCGCGGAACCGAGCATAGAGACCCTCACACGGATTCGAGAAGAGTTGCAGGGCATTCCGGGCGCCGAGATCGAGATCAGCCAGGACAGTCAGGGCCCTCCTACCGGGGCTCCGGTCAACATCGAAATCTCGGGAAGCGATTTCTCGCAAATCTCGTGGATCACCCGCGATATTAAGCAGATGCTGGTCGAAGCCTCGGATACAGGCCGGATACCCGGTCTCGTGGACGTCGCCGATAACCTGAATACGGGACGGCCCGAACTCAGCGTGCACATCGATCGGGTTCGCGCCGCCAGGTTCGGGCTGAGCACGAGCAAGATCGCTACGACCGTCCGTGCCGCCATCCATGGCATCGAGGCCGGTAAGTATCGCGACGGAGAAGACGAGTATGATATCGTAGTCCGGCTTCGGCAATCGGACCGGGCAGGCCTGGAGAGCCTGAATAACCTGACCATACTCGAAGAGGGAACACAGATTCCTCTTGTTTCGGTTGCAGATCTGAGATTATCCGGCGGGTTCGGCACAATTACCCGTCTCGACCTCAATCGGGTGGCGACCGTGAGCGGTCACGCTGCCGCGGGATACAACGGCCAAGAAATTCTTTTTCAGGTTCAGGACTTGCTGGCGGAGTACGAGGACAATCTGCCGGCCGGATATACGCTCGCTTATACAGGAGAAAATGAGGAGCAACAGGAGAGCTTCGGTTTCCTTATGGTCGTCCTTATGATCGGGGTCTCGCTGATTTTCATGATCATGGTAGCGCAGTTCAACCGGATCAGTTCACCGTTTATCATCATGGTGGCCGTCGGCCTGAGTCTGATCGGCGTCGTACTGGGACTTATCCTCACCCGGACTCCGTTCGGCCTCATGACCTTTATCGGCGTCATCAGCCTCGCAGGTATCGTCGTCAACAACAATATCGTGCTGATCGACTACACCATGCGGCTTCAGGACAGAGGCATGACCAAGCACGACGCCATCATCGAGGCCGGTGCGACGCGTCTGCGACCTGTTCTGCTTACGGCACTGACTACCATTCTGGCTCTCATTCCCCTGACTTTTGGAATCAACATCGATTTTGTCGGTCTACTGACAAGATTGGATCCGAATTTCCAGTTCGGTTCGGAGAATACGCAGTTCTGGGGTCCGATGGGAACGGCCATCATCAGTGGACTGATTTTCGCGACGTTCCTGACCCTTATCATCGTTCCGGTGATGTACTCGGTGTTCGATTCGTTGGCCAACCGTCTCAGTCACCTGGTTCGCGATCCGGATCCCGACGCTCCTCCTTCGATCGAGCGCAGATGAGGAAGCTGTCAGAATATCCGGATGCCGATCTTCGGATTTTCGAACGCCCGGATCCGCCGGAGGCAGATCGTCTTCGGGACGTCTATCTCATAGGGATCTGTGGTACCGGGATGGGCTCACTGGCCGGACTGTTCAAGGAAGCCGGATATACAGTATCTGGATCCGATGCAGGCACCTATCCTCCAATGAGCGTCCGGCTGAGAGAGATGGGAATAAGTGTCCATGAAGGATTCGACGTCGATCATCTGGATCCGGCGCCAAGCCTCGTCATCGTCGGAAACGTCTGTACTCCCACGCACCCGGAAGCCGCAGAGGCTCGTTCGCTGCGATTACCGCAGGTATCGTTTCCCGAAGCTCTGAAGAGCTATTTCATCAGGGACAGGAAATCGCTCGTTGTGGCGGGCACGCACGGAAAGACCACGACCGCGAGCATGCTAGTGAACGTATTCCAGACGGCTGGAATCGATACGGGTTACTTCGTCGGCGGCGTTAACATCAAAGACGGCCGCAGCTGCGCCGTGGGCCGGGATGAGTACTTCATTGTTGAGGGCGACGAGTATGACAGTGCCTACTTCGATAAACGCCCTAAATTCCTCCATTATCGGCCTTCAAGTGCAGTCGTAACGTCGGTCGAGTTCGATCACGCGGACATTTACGAGTCCAGGGACGACTACCTGGAGGCCTTCGCAGAATTCATCCGACTCGTCCCGGAGGACGGGCTTCTGGTCCTGAATGCCGATGATCCTCGCGCTGCGGCGCTTGCGAGGACGGCCCGAGCACGGGTGAGGACCTATGGACTCGATGCTCCAGGCGTCGACATCACGGCGACTGACATAGTAGCTACCGATACCGGACAGAAATTCTCACTCGTCGTCGACGAGGTGCACGTCCGCGACCTCGAACTGGCCATGAGCGGACGACACAACCTCTTGAACGCTCTAGGAGTCTGCTCGATCGCTCTGGACGAAGGCCTTCCCGTGTCTGCAATAGCGGAAGGGCTTCGATCATTCCAGGGAATTCAACGGAGACAACAGATCCGTGGACAGGCAGGCGGCGTCATCGTCGTGGACGATTTCGCCCATCATCCCACGGCCGTCAAGGCAACCATCCAGGCAACCCGGGAGCGCTGGGGAAATCGCAGGATTGTCGCCGTTTTTGAGCCGAGATCTAACTCGAGCAGAAGAAAGATCTTCGAAGAGGGCTACTCCGCGGCGTTCCGGGGTGCAGAAGCCGTATTCCTGAGCAGTCCCCCGTTCAGACACAATGACGATCCATCCAATTTCATGGATATCGACGTGGTGTTGCGCAATATCGTGGCGCATGGAAGCATCGCATTCAAGGCCTCCGGCGCCGACGAGTTGCTTCGACCGCTCCTGGAATTCCTTAGACCCGGAGACGTCGCACTCGTAATGAGTAACGGAGGTTTCGGGAACATCCACGAACGTCTCCTCGTCGGTCTGGCGAAAGGCCCGCAGTCTTAGTACATCTAATTTTTCCGGGAAGGATATACCAAATCGTCTGCTCCATTCGTTTATGGTCCGCGCGCCCATAGCGTCGGCGCCTGCACGTCAATCGCGCCGGCAAGGAAGAATCCTTATGGCACGGTGATTATAAATATTGAACACTCAAAGAAAGGACATAACGTAG
>JACZYK010000260.1 GCA_022571135.1 Bacteroidota bacterium | reverse complement strand
AGTCGCTCACACCTTCGCTGGACAGTTGCCTACTACCCTTCAACCGCTTCATTAAATCATAGCCAAGCTGTCCAGCGTTGGGGGTTCATCTCAATGTTGGCACACTCATGGTATCTAAAAGACGAAGGCACTACCAGCCACATAAATATTTGGTATTTAATGGTTTATGCATAAAAGTAGTTCAGTGAGAACGTCCACGACCGCTCCTGTGCTGCCGTGGTTGGGTAGCCTCGTCTACGCTGAGCGGGCCTCGTGACAACGCACTTTCATGCTTGCCCTTACCGCCGTTCTGTCCTACAATATCCTTGAGATGAAACGACGCGTCCATTTTGCAAGTACTCACCTTGAATCGAGGAACGCCATGCGCCAAACCCGCAGACATTTCGTCAAGAACGTCGCGACAGCAGCCTCGGCCATGGCCGTGTTACCTGTCTTTCCTTTTGATTTTCCATTACGGACTACGTCCGTTTCGCCCAACGACAAGATTTCCTTCGGGGTGATCGGATGCAACGGTATGGGATTCTCGAACACGCGATCGCTGCTGAAAATTCCGGAGACCCGGTGTCTTGCCGTGTGTGACGTCGACGCCGGGGTCTCGGAGCGCCGAGCCAACGATCTCGTTAAGCTGGGAGGTCCCAGGCCCAAAATATACGGGGATTATCGCCGGGTTCTCGACGATCCCGATCTGGATTTCGTCGTCATCGGCACTCCCGATCACTGGCATTGCCTGATCACGGTCGAGGCTCTCGAAGCGGGGAAGCACGTGTATGTCGAGAAACCGATGGCCAATAGCATCCGTGAATGTGACATTATGCTCCGTGCCGCGCGCAGGCATGACAAGGTCGTGCAGGTGGGCCAGTGGCAGCGCAGCGGCCCGCACTGGGAAGCCGCCGTGGCATTTGTCAAGTCCGGAGCACTCGGAAACATCCGTACGGTCAAGACGTGGGCCTATCAAGGCTGGATGAAACCGGTTCCGGTTCTTCCCGATACCGAGACGCCGCCAGGAGTCGACTACGATATGTGGCTCGGACCCGCCAGGAAGCGGCCTTTCAATCGGAACCGTTTCCATTTCAGTTTCCGATGGTTCTGGGACTATGCAGGCGGCCTCATGACCGACTGGGGGGTCCATATCATCGACTTTGCGCTCTATGGCATGGATGCACCCTTCCCGAAGTCCGTCATGGCCAGCGGCGGCAAGTTCGCCTACCCGGACGATGCCTCGGAGACCCCGGACACGCTCCAGGCGATCTACGAATTCGATGGATTCACGATGCTGTGGGAGCATGCGACGGGGATCGATCTCGGGCCATACGGAAGGTCACACGGCGTAGCCTTCATCGGAAACAACGGGACGCTCGTCGTGGATCGAGGCGGATGGGAGGTGATCGCGGAGAAGGAAAACGATCCGGAGTTTCGGGCTTCGGTTCCCCTCGTTAAGGTGCCGGAGCCCAGACCCAGAACGGGCAACGATCTGGATCGACACACCGTCAACTTCGTCCGCTCTCTTAAACGGGAGGAGACGCCGAATGCGGGGGTCGAGGTCGGCCACAAGACGGCGGTCGTAGCCCACATGGGCAATATCGCATTCAAGACGGGCCGGAAGATTTACTGGGACGGTGACCATTTCGCGGGCGACGACGAAGCCAACCGCCTGATGACGCCGACCTATCGATCGCCCTGGAGACTACCGGAATACTAACGAGATGAAAAATAAATACTTACGATGGCTGTTCCTTACCGTGGCAACGGCTGCGTTCTCGGGGAACTCCCTCGCTCAGGAGTGGACTCCCGAACTGACAGAGCGCTGGGAACCCGTTCCGGAAATTGTAACGCCGGGCGTCGGACCCCGACCGCCGTCCGACGCCATCGTGTTGTTCGATGGAGCGTCGCTTTCGGAGTGGGAAAGTGTCCGCGAAGGCCCGGCAGCGTGGGGAGTCGAAGACGGAGCGATGACCGTTGTCCGAGGCGCGGGAGACATTCGCACCCGGCGCAGTTTTGGAAGCGTGCAGTTGCACCTCGAGTGGCGGACACCGGCCGCGGTTCAGGGAGAAGGCCAGGGCCGGGGTAACAGCGGCGTATTCTTCCAGGAGCGCTACGAGGTTCAGATCCTGGATTCCTACGAGAATACGACCTATTCGAACGGCCAGGCGGGCAGCATCTACAAGCAGTACATTCCTCTTGCGAACGCGAGCAGACCACCTGGCGCGTGGCAGAGTTACGATATCCTGTTCACGGCTCCCGTGTTCGGCGAAAAAGGGAAGGTGATCCGCCCGGTCTTTATGACGGTGATTCACAACGGTGTACTGATACAGAATCACGTCGAGTTGAAGGGGCGGACCGAGTATATAGGGCTGTCCGAGTACGAAGTCCACGGCGACGCGCCGCTCAGCCTTCAGGATCACGGCAATCCCGTGAGCTACCGGAACATCTGGGTGAGGGAACTCTGATCCGAGAGCGCAATCGCAATGTCCACTACTCTTCAATTCAACATCCCTGACGATGAAAAGGCTTTTATTTTTGATTGCTGTGACAGCCATCGGGGTCGGCGCGTCCACCCAGCTCGCAGCCTTCGTCTCGCGGGACAGGATCCTCGTTTTTTCGAAAACGGCGGGTTTCCGGCATGCTTCGATTCCACACGGGCAGGCGGCGTTGATGCAGCTCGGGGCGGATAATGGAATAGTCGTGGACACGACCGAGGATGCCGGCTTTTTCAGCGAGGAAAAGCTTAACAGATACGGCGCCGTCATTTTCCTTAGCACGACGCTGGATGTTCTCGACGACGAGCAGCAGGTCGCGCTTCAGAATTTCATTCGAAACGGAGGAGGCTACGTCGGCATTCATGCTGCGTCGGACACCGAATACGGCTGGCCGTGGTACGGCCGGATGGTGGGCGGTTACTTCGTCGGCCATCCCCACATTCAGCAGGCGAAGCTCGACGTTGTCGATACCAGTCATCCGTCGACCCGGCATCTGCCCGAGGAATGGATCCGCACCGATGAGTGGTACAACTTCGACTATGTCAATCCGGATGTCAGCGTACTCGTCGCGATCGACGAGTCATCGTATCTGGTAGACGGACAGAATCCCGGTGACGCCTATCACCCGATGTCCTGGTATCATGAGTTCGAGGGCGGACGGGTTTTTTACACCGCCCTCGGCCATACGACAGAGTCGTTCTACGAGCAGGATTTCCTCGACCACGTGTGGGGCGGACTCCGATACGTGCTCGGCGAGTCGGTATCGCTCGAGTGAGAAGCATCGGGCAAGTCTCCGGGTTGTCCAAGAAGACCGGCCATACGCGTTTTATAGACGTCGGACAACGCTTTTCACTCTTTCTCAAACAACTCTCAGTGGTGGGAGGCGTATTGTGCAGGTAATTCGAGAGTCATCCAATCAGGAGGAAACAGAAAACGGGATCTACGCGGCATTCGCGGTAACAGAATCTCGTTCATGAAAACAGAAGCATGATCTTCGGGGCATGGTGAGGCGAGCTGTTTTTGATGCACGCCAATTCCAGACCGACGGTATGAGTCGCCGACGTTGCGATTCGAGCCCGTGACCCTCATTCGACTACAAGTGGACCCACTACCGTCCATCGAATGAGGTTGATTCGGTGAGAAGCCGAAGCCGACGGTAGAGTCCGGATGGGAGAAGATTAGGACGAATGAAAAGGTGGATTCGGACAGAGTGTATCCGCCACTTTTTCTAATCAACATCTGACGCTACTCTCGAATTTGAAGGTTCAGTTCGAGGGACCGGCGTCAGGCGCGTCTTATCAGGATGCTCGGTGCATTGGCAGCCGCGC
>JACZYK010000024.1 GCA_022571135.1 Bacteroidota bacterium | reverse complement strand
GAGCTAGCGGTCCAAGACCATCAATCCTCTTGAGGAGTTTCTGGGCTTGATTGGCAAGCTGGCGGAGCTCTATTTTCGCTGCATCGCGGGTCTCTTTCTTTTCCCAATCATCGATATGGGCTTCTCGCGCGTCTCGGTAAGCACCCCGCTCGAACAGACGAACACCGGCGGCGAATACCGAATCGGCGGCTGCAATCGCCGGGACCCGTGATCCGCTCGTCTGTCCGGCCGAGGAGGCCGTGGTCCCGACTGTTACCAGGAGCGCAATCAGGAGGATCGAAATCCGGAATGTAAATAGATTTCTCATTTTTGGATGACAACTATCGGCTTGTTCCGCGCCGGAGCCCTTTCGCCGGCGCGGAATATCAAGAGCACGCATTACTCCCATTCGATGGTTGCGGGAGGTTTCGAACTAATGTCGTACACGGTTCGATTGATCCCGCGTATCTCGTTGACGATCCGGCTGGAGACGTGCGCCAGAAACTCGTGAGGGAGCTGCGCCCAGTCTGCAGTCATCCCGTCCACGCTCGTGACGGCCCTCAGGGCACAGACATTCTCGTATGTTCGTTCGTCTCCCATGACTCCTACGGTCTGTACGGGCAGGAGTACGGCGAAAGCCTGCCACACGTCGTCATACAGACCGTGGCTCTTCAGTTCCTCGATGAAAATCGCATCGGCCTCACGAAGCAGATCCAGATCTTTCCTGACCACCGGACCGATGATGCGGATGCCGAGACCAGGACCTGGAAACGGATGCCGTTCGAGAATCGAAGAAGGCACTTCCAGGAGGCGTCCAATTTCCCGAACCTCGTCCTTGAACAGTTCCCGAAAAGGTTCGAGGATCTCGAATTCGAGCTCTTCCGGCAGACCACCCACGTTATGGTGGGTCTTGATGGTCGCAGATGGGCCCTTGAACGATATACTTTCAATGACATCGGGATAAAGCGTTCCCTGCGCCAGATATCTGGGTTTTACGCCTGATTCCTCTATGATTTCGACCGTTGCCTCGTCGAATACCTCGACAAAGGTGTTCCCTATTATTCGCCGCTTTTCCTCCGGATCGACGATCCCTTCGAGTCGTTCCAGGAATTTATCCGACGCATCGATGGTTATAAGTCGAATTTGGAAGTGCTTCCTGAAGGTGTCCTGAACCTGCTCCCATTCTCCTTTTCTCAGCAATCCGTTGTTGACGAAAATGCACGTGAGCCGATCCCCGATTGCGCTGTGTAAGAGGACCGCCGCAACGGACGAATCGACGCCGCCGGACAGGCCGAGGATTACATGATCGTCACCCACGAGACTTCGAATTTCCTTGGTTTTTTCCTCGATGAAAGAAGCAGGCGTCCAGTCGCCCAAACACCCGCAGACCCGATGAGCGAAGTTTTCCAGGATCTTCCTTCCGTGCTCCGTATGGACCACTTCCGGATGAAACTGAACGCCGTAGTGGGGATGATCACCCGACCGGATGGCGGCGATGGGAGCGTTGCACGTATGCGCAATCACTTCGTAATCGTCGGGTATCTCGGTGAGGCTGTCACCGTGACTCATCCAGACCGTCGATTCGTCCGGAATGCCAGCGAGCAGATCGGAATCGTTGTCGATGATCAGGCTCGCCCGGCCGAACTCCCGATGATCCGCGCGTTCGACGGCCCCGCCCGCAAAAAGCGCCATCGCCTGGAGTCCGTAACAGATTCCCAGCACAGGGATTTCTCTACCCTCCGGAGAGGTCATTGTCAGGATTCCGGGATCGAGATGCGGCGCGTTTTCATCGTACACCGATAACGGACCGCCGGAGAGGATGATGCCGGAGAGATTCGATTTGGAGATGTGTTCCGGGCCAATCGTACAGGGATAGATTTCCGAATAGACCCCCGCCTCTCGGATTCTGCGGGCTATGAGCTGCGTGTACTGGGATCCGAAATCGAGGATGACGATACGCTGGTGCATGTTCCGGGTGTGATCGTTGTGCTTTAAGCTGCAACCAGTTCGGCGTATTCATCAGCCGAGAGGAGATCGGATACCTGCGAAGGATCGGACATACGGATCTTGATAAGCCAGCCTTCACCATAGGGGTCGTCGTTTACCTGTTCCGGACTGTCTTCCAGATCTTCATTGAACTCGACGAGCGTACCCGATACGGGCATATACAGCTCAGAAACGGTTTTTACGGCCTCCACGGTCCCGAAAACCTCGTTTTGCTCGACGTCGGCATCGAGTTTATCGATCTCTATATACACGATATCTCCGAGTTCGGACTGCGCGAAATCGGTGATGCCCACGACGATCGTCTGGGAATCTTCACCGACTCGAAGCCATTCGTGATCTCTGGTGTAGTACAGGTCCTGCGGGAAATCCATGTTTCTCTCCAATGTAGAATACTCCAGTTCGTGATCAGGTCCCGACGCGCTCCAGTTTGAAAGAATCGAGGAACGACGTATCGAACGTACCCGCCCTGAACTTCTCGTTTAACATCAATTGTTGATGAAACGGAATCGTCGTGCTTACGCCTTCGATGACGAACTCGTCCAACGCCCGGATCATCTTCTGAATCGCCAGTTCCCTCGTCCGGGATCGGACGATGAGTTTGGCTATCATCGAATCATAATAAGGAGGGATCTCGTAGCCCGAATACACATGTGTATCGACGCGTACCCCGTGTCCACCGGAGGGATGGAACGCGCTGATAGTCCCGGGTGACGGTGCGAAATTATTGAACGGATCTTCTGCATTGATGCGGCACTCGATGGCGTGTCCGTCCAGTCGAATCTCACGCGGCTCTACCTCTTCACCCATCGCAACTCGGATCTGATACTCGACGAGGTCGCAGTCCGTGACCTCCTCGGTGACCGGGTGTTCCACCTGTATACGGGTGTTCATCTCCATGAAATAGAACTTCCGATCGTCGTCCAGCAGAAATTCAACGGTGCCGACCCCCTCATAGTTGACGGCCGTAGCACCGTTGACCGCTGCTTCACCCATTCTGGACCTCAGGTCGGCGTCGACGATGGGGGAGGGCGATTCCTCGAGTAACTTCTGATGGCGCCGCTGAATGGAGCATTCCCTCTCTCCGAAGTGGATGACGTTTCCTTTTCCGTCACCGAGAATCTGTATCTCGATATGACGCGGGCCCGTAATGAACTTCTCGACGTACAGGCTGCCGTCCCCGAAGGATGCCTCCGCCTCGGAACCGGCGGTCTCGAACTGATGGGCAAAATCCTCTTCGGACCATACGATGCGCATGCCGCGACCACCGCCTCCGGCAGTGGCTTTGACAATAACCGGATATCCGATTTCCGCTGCGCTCTTGCGTCCGTCGGAAATATTTCGGACGATACCCTCCGAGCCGGGGATAACGGGTAATCCCGCCTCCTTCATGGTGATCTTGGCATAGCTCTTATCCCCCATCATGCGGATCGTCTCGGGGGGAGGGCCAATAAATTTGATGTGGTGATCCTGGCATATGGCGCTGAAATCAGGGTTCTCCGCCAGGAATCCATAACCGGGGTGAATGGCGTCCGCGCCGGTTACTTCCGCTGCTGCGATCATCCGATCGAACCGGAGGTAACTGTCCCGTGCTGGAGGGGGCCCGATACAGACGGCCTCGTCTGAAAACCGAACATGAAGCGAGTCCCGGTCCACAGTAGAGTAAACGGCGACGGTCTGAAGCCCCATCTCGTGACAGGTGCGAATGATTCGGAGAGCAATTTCTCCCCGGTTGGCGATCAGGATTTTTTTAATCACAGACTGAACGTGAACCTGGCATTATGGCTGTTCCGATGGAGCCGGCTCAGGTGGCTTCAATGATGAACAGGGGCTGATCGAACTCGACAGGACTGGCGTTTTCCACCAGAGTCTCCGTCACGATACCCGATACTTCCGACTCAATCTCGTTCATCAGCTTCATCGCTTCGATGATGCAGAGGACGTCACCGGGACTAACCCGATCGCCTAGCTGTACGTACGGATCGGCTTCCGGAGACGGAGATCGAAAGAACGTTCCAACAATCGGCGCCCGGACTTCCGTGCCGGCTGTTTTCGGTTCGGATTCGTGGACGACGGTTGGCGTCGGCGCGGCGGCTTCAGGTGGCGCGTGAATGGTGTACGGAGCGGGAGGCGCAACCGCCACGGGAGGTGGAACCTGTTTCCGGACTACGATTCGAAGCCCGTCCTCTTCGATTTCTATTTCCGACACGTCGCTCTCGGCAACGAGATCGATAATTTCACGTAAACGATCTAGATTCATTTTCCACACTGTGTTGTTCGTCGTTCATTTGATTTCACCAAAAGTCTCTTCTCACGCCTTGATTCGTCCGTTTACAGGCGGCCACAGGGCGCTTACAGGTAGCATTAACAGGCCTTAGCTCACGCGCGTGATGTACTCGCCTTTTTCGGTGTTCACGCGAATGACGTCTCCTTCGTTGACGAAGAGGGGTACGTTAACGACGACTCCGCTTTCGAGAGTCGCTGGTTTGGTGGCTCCGGTGGCCGTATCACCCTTCAGACCCGGATCGGCCTGGGTGACCAGAAGTTCGACGCTGAGCGGAATCTCTGTCGTGAGAGGCTGCTCGGTTTCGGCGTGGACGATGATATCGATATTGCCGCCTTCCTTGATGAACTCCCGTCCGGATACGGCGTGGGCCGGCAAGGACGTCTGCTCGTATGTCTCGGTATTCATGAAGTGAAGGCCAAGGTCATCCTCGTACAGAAACTGGTGCCGGCGTCTTTCGACGCGGGCAGTCTGAACTTTTTCGCCGGCTCGGAATGTATTATCGACGACCCGTCCCGTCTTGACATTCTTTAGTTTTGTGCGAACGAATGCGCCGCCCTTCCCGGGTTTGACGTGCTGGAATTCGACGATCGACCAGATGTCGCCGTTCCACACGATCGAGAACCCGTTACGAAAATCGCTTGTATCAGCCATAAACTCGCAGTTGACTACCGATATCGTCGCACCAGGGTGGGTCCTGCGCTGCCAAATCGGTCAAGACCGGGAAATATACCGTTTTGCCGCCTATGCTGTCAATTTCACATCCGCGAAAATCGTACGCTTTCCGTTGGTCCGCGTTGCGGCTGTACGCCCTGGATCTCAAGGAATCCCGACGTCCAATCCCGTCATTTCCGAAATTTCCGGATGAGTTCGTTGATCCTCTCTTGCGAAAGCGAGGGCGTATCCGGATGAATGCCTGTCTTTGTCACCGGCGGAGTAACGGTTTTGGGCTCGACGGAATCACGGCTGCTTCGATAACCTTTGCCCTCTGTGATAGGAGAGCCTGGTTTTTCCTCCTGACGGGAACGCGGAGAGGGAGGATTTCCGGCGCGTGCACGAAGGCGAGCGTCGATCTCGTCCATCCAGGGACTGGGTGAACTTTTTCCATGCCCCTTTACCGACGGCGATCGGGGCTTCTTCTGTCCTGTTTTTATTGCGCCGGATTGTTTCGCTTCGTTGATGGGTGATGTTTCAAAAGCCAGCCTCTTGATGTTAAGCAGGTGCAGCGGAGAGATATTGTCACTCGTTATGGAGCCGCCCAGCGTTCCGGGACCCAGCGTCATCGCAGGAAAGAGTCGGTTGGTATAGCCGACGGATCCGAGCGCACATACCGTATTGACCACGATACGCATCGCCGGTTTTTCCAGCGCAAAAGCCTCGATGACGTGATCGCTTGCACAGTGCAGGCCCAGCGTATGTCCAATACCTCCGAATGCGAGAATCTCCTTGCATCGTTCGCAACCCGCCTCCCAGCCGTCGGCCGTATAAAAAGACAGGATGGGAGAAAGAGTTTCCGCGGAAAGGGGTTCTTCCTTGCCGACACGATCTACTTCCACGATGAGGGCCTTTGCCTTGGGAGGAACCGAAAATCCTGCTTTCTCGGCGATGAACGACGGACTCTTGCCTACCTGGTCGATGTTGAGACGACCACCGTTCCATACGAAGGAACGGAGCATGTCTTTCTTGCTCTCGTCCAGGATGTATCCACCGTTCGTACGCAGTTGTTCAAGCAGTTTTCCTCGAATCGGAAGATCGGCAACGATGCTTCGTTCGGTCGAACACAAGGTGCCGTAATCGAACGATGCGCCGTAGAGTATGTCCTTGCTTGCTTTTTCCAGATCAGCCGACCGATCCACATAGACGGGGCAATTTCCCGGTCCGACGCCGTAGGCCGGCTTTCCCTTCGAATAGGCCGCGCGGACCATGGTGTGACCGCCCGTAGCCAGGATGAGATCCGTCCGTGCGTCTTCCAGCAACGCGTTAGTGCCCTGGAGTGATATTTCAGTCATGCACCCAAACAGGCCATCCGGCGCTCCGGCCCTGAAGGCCGCCTCGGCGACGATGCGCAGAGCCTCGGCGGTGCACAGGACTGCTCTGGGGTGGGGACTGATCACGAGTCCACATCGGGCCTTGGCCGAGATGATGGCTTTGTACATTGCCGTCGACGTTGGATTCGTCGATGGAGTGAGGGCCGCGATAACGCCCATCGGCGTGGCGATCTCCCACACGGTATCTTTCTCGTACTTTCGAATGATACCGCAGGTCTTCATTCCACGCATCCTCTCCTGGAGCGTCCTGGTCGCGAACAGATTCTTCTGAATCTTACTGTCGGTGCGCCCGAATCCGGTTTCCTCGTACGACATCCGTGCAAGATTCTCGGCCGCCGATGCCCCGGCGGCCGCCATTTCTTCGACGATATGATCGACCGCTTCCTGAGAGAACGATTTGAACGCTTTTTGAGCCTTTTCGCAGGCTCCAAGCAGCTCTCGCGCCTGTTGTATGGAACGGAGGTCAGAATCCATGTGATTCACGCGAGGGTACTGACTGGGAGGAGCAATATGCGCCACGCGTGCCTGGCTTTCAACCCGTCCCGCACGATCCGGCGGGAGGGAGAGTAGTGAACCACGACAAAGTGAGCAAATTTCCGTTCTAAAAGCGAAAATCGACGATCTAACCGTTCTATATACTCACGAAGAGAGAACTATTTCAGAACGCTATTCGCATTGATACCGAATGCGCCGGGCTCCGGAGCAGATAGACGAATACATTCTTGCAGCGTATCTATCCGGCGAGTTACCCGCCCGTCTAAGGAAAGAAATTGCCGCATACCTTGTAGATAATGCCCGTGCGCGGGAATTATTGGGTATGGCTACTGACGCGCTGGAGGTGGTAGAGTCGGGGGACGGAGCGCCTCTGCAACGTGTCTTCCCGGCCGACGCGGATGAGGAAGCGAGCGAGAATGGCGAGCCTGATTCTCCACGGTCTGCCGAATATACTTCTCGCCCGGATAATCTCGCCCTTCAACGTCGGGCCGAGAACAGCAAGTTTCTCTGGCGCATCGTAGGGCTCGTATCCGTCGCGGTCCTCGTTCTTGCCATCACGCTGGCCATTCATCTGTTGTTCGTACTGCGAGCGGGATCTCTGCTTACTTCCGAGTCGGTAAACAACGGCTGGGAGCCGGTAATCGAGGTCGATCAGCTTACGGTTTCATGGCCATCCGTGCCGGACGCGCAGAGCTACCGGATCCTGCTGTACGATCCGGTGGGAGAGTTTGTCGTCTCCATCCACGAGACTTCAGGTACGGCATTTGACGGATATGCGGAGACGGTCCAGCTAGCTGATGCGGTTGCCGGCGGAAGTCTGCAAATCTGGATCGAGGCTTTCGACGTCGGCGGTAACCACATGCAATCCTCGAAACGCGTATCCGTCTCGTTCCGGTAGTCGTTAGCCCTTAAGATCGAGAGTACGATTACAGAAAACTACAGATTATCCGTCGTCGGCGTCGATTCCGATGCGCCCTGTATGTCTGGCATTGCGCTGGTACATCGGCCACTGGCCTTGAGCCAGACCAACCGATCCCGTCTCGAACGCCGTCATAATTCCGTTCTGGCCAGGAACGAGAAGTGCACCCGCCCGGTTGATCGTAAGAGGGCCGTCGGCCTGGTGACCCAGATCGTACTCCCAGTACGGCGTGTTATTCGGGAATATGGCGACGACGTGTTCTGCGCTCACGAAATGGATGACGCCGTTTGCATCGATGGCCGGCGTACCGACGTCGGTGGCCGGATACACGAATCGAAGTCGCGGAGTAAACGCGTCGGCTTCTTCGTTGAGCGCTATGAGGCCGGTGCTCGTACCTACGTAAATTGTGCCATCCGTGCCCACGACTGGACCCGAGCGAAGCGGTCCGGTGAGCGGATAACTCCACAGAATGGATCCGTCTTCAGCTGATACCGAAAACAGAAGACCTGCGTTGGATACCACGTATACGACCGTAGCGGTCGATGTCCGGATTTCGCCCGTGGGCAGTGTGATCGACAACTGGCGTTCAACGAGCGCCATTCCGACCATGACGGAAACAAGTTCGCCGTCGGATGTTATGCCCGAGCTACCGATCGTGCTTCCGACCCGCTGGCTGGTTTTCCAGAGCAGGGTGCCGTCTGGAGCCAGTGCATAGAGGAAGCCGTCCGTCGAAGCGACGATGACCGTGCGGTCCCTGGCGATGACGGGAGGGGCAACGATCGGCATGTCTGATATTTTTACGGGCCATGTACCTGCGATCCTGCCCGGCATCGGCAATCCGCCGAACGTATTTACGGCATGGACTATTCCTTCCGAGTCTCCGAAATATAGAACGCCTTCCACGCCCAGCGCAGGAGTCGATCTCAAAAGAGCACCCGTGCTGTACTGCCACAACTGATCGCCGGTAGACGAGATACCATAGAGGTACCCTCCTTCGGTCGTCACGAAGAGGTCTTCGTTATTGCCGACCAACGGTGACGAGCGTATGGCGCCCTTGACGTCAAAGCTCCATTTTTCCGTTCCGTTCGGTGCAAACGAGTAGAGTTTTTTGGCGGTCGTCCCGACATAAATATCATTATTGAATCCGACGGCAACGGATCCCCAGACTTCACCCTGGTAGCTGGAGGATCGCCATCGAACCGTTCCCGGGCTTCCGTCCCCCTCATCGTCTTCGTCGATGATTACGGTAACCGATTCAGAGATCCTGAAGGTCGTGGGACCGCTGTAGGCCTTGACCTCGAGGACGTGTTCACCGGCCAATTCGAAAACGGTATCCCAATCGAATACGAACGAGTTGCCTCCGGATACGTTGTTGGTTGAAGCAACGGCGACGCCATCCACCAGCAGGTCGACGCGCGTAACGAAGGGTTGGCCCGGTCTGGTTCTGGCGACGACGCGGACGAGACCGTTGACCTTGTCGTCCTCCTGAGGCGTAATGATCATCAGTTCCGGTCCGTTACCCTGACTTGTATTGGCGACGGTGACGAGTACCGGCCCGGATACGCCGCGGGCCTGAAAACGGTCAAAGGCGACCGCTTCGATTCGGTATAGACCGTCTTCGTGGTCGAATGAATTCCATCTGAACTTGAAAATACTGCCGTTGAAGAGGGCCTCGCCCGCACGCTCTCCATTGACATTGATGTTCATGAAGGAGATAAAATTATTGTCTCCGAGCGCCTCGGCCGTCACCGATATGAGTATGTTCTTTCCGGAAACGGTCGCTTCATCGACGGGCCGCTGAATCACGAGCCTGGGGGCACGCTCGTCGAGTGCGGTCCCGAAAATGTCGCAGCCGGAGAGAAGGACAGGAAATGCCACGATCAGAAAAGGAATCCATGTGGATCGTATGAACCCTCTGGTGCGCGGTCCTGTATAATTTCGATAATACATTCGATCTTAAGATCATGGTCGATGAATAATCTGGAGGTCCACGCGCGTACACGTAAGACTATCGACGGTTAGGCAAGTATCGGTCCAAAACGGCGGATCGTTAGATCATGCCCCCAACATGGTTAATATGGACGCTTTGTGGATCACACTGGGATCCGAGCAGCAAATAGATTCCAATAATGAGACCCGGATCAGAGGCGACGACAAGCGTAATGCCGACTCCGTTCGCTCTCGGATCAAGGGTCCAATTCGATTGTGACAGTGGAGTCGGCGAGGGCTCGAACCGGGACGGAAATCTCAAAAGGGGATCGAAGCTTCGTCTCGAAATGGTGATTTAATAGATTGAAAAATGTCTGAAACGCGCGATACTACCCTCTGTCAACCGCTAATCAGGCCTAAACAGGTCGCAGGCGCCCGAATTTGGCAAACTCGGCACAGCGTTTGATAGCATGCGGAATCAGCGTCCACTTTTTGGAATTCGAAACTGTTCGTAATGAACGCAACGACTGTCTCCTCAGTAGGGTTTGCACCCAAACACCTTTCAGGTATCGATGTTATCGACAATGCCTGGGGTGGACTCTATCGCGGCGGCTCTTATCTGATATACGGGAGAGCGGCGAGCGGCCGGGGTTTACTCACGCTCATGTTCACCCGCACGGGAGCCGCTCTTCAGGAGCCGACACTCTTTATTTCCGCCGACCGCCAGAAAGACCTCATGATCCAGGCGGCTTCTCTTGGATTCAACCTTCGGGAAGCATACGAGAATGGAATCGTCCGGCTTATGCGCGTGCCGCCCCTAATGAATCTTCAGGAGATGGGTGATGACGCCGTGGCCAAGGCGCTCTTGGATCTTGTAGGACTCATTCGCCAGCATCGTCCGATCCGCCTCGTCATGAATGACTTCATGCCGTTTGTGGCCTTCCGTTCATTCGACCGCTTCAGGGTTGAGTTCGTTCAGTTCCTCGAGCAGATAGACTCGCTCGAAACCACGATGGCCCTGGTGATGCCGGAACCGGCCAACCAGCAGTCGCGTCGTGTGATAGATTTCATGTCCATGCAGATGACCGGTTCGATTCATATCGAACTGGCCGACGACAATCTCAGCACGACAAAGCGCCGGATCACTCTGATTCCCCATATCGGCCACATCAAGCGTCAGGTCGTGGATTACTGGGATCTCGAGGATGTAGTCATCGAGACCACAGAGGCTGAACAGGCAGCGATCGGTCCGATGATCCAGTCTGAAATACCGACATTCCAGGCGGGAGCGATGCCCACGGCGACCGGAGTTCCTCCAACTCCGATCCAGCCGGGAGCAACTACGACTTCGCAGTCTCCCCAGGTTCCCGTGGCTGCTCCACCGCCGGGTCTTGCGAGTGCGCCGCCGGTACAACCTCAGTATTCTGCGCCGGCGCCCCCGGTCGCAGGCGACGTGCAGACGCCAGCGGAGGTCCCTCCGCAGGCGGTGACACCTGTTCCGGAACCGCCGAAGGCTCCCTTAGCGGAATCCGACTCGACGGGGCAGGCTGCCGATCGTGACTATACGGACCGTGAGTCCTTCCGCCTACGCCTCCAGCAGCAGTTCCTGACGCGCGAATCGGGTCTGGAGCCGTTTCTGCTTCTGGCCATGAGAATGGATAGAGGAGACGACAAATCATCCAGGCCGTTCGACTTCGATTTTCTGATGGATCTCGTTCGGGCTACACTCCGGGCAGAAGACGATATGCTGGTCGAGGTCTCCGACGAAAGGCTCGTCGTATTCCTTTCTAAGAGCCGGCCTGAGGAAGCGCAGAGCTTCTTCGCGAGGTTGAAGGAACGTCTTCGTCAGGAGTCTCCCCAGCAGGCAGATCACCTTCTGCACTCGGTTTCAGCCATCGTTGTACCGGACGGCCGGCCTTTCCAGTCGGCCGAGGAGTTTTTGAATTATGCACTCGTTGAGGCCTGACGATGCTTCGCCGTCTTCCCATTCTGATTCTTTTGATCGTCACCTGGCTTGCCGCCCCGGTGTCCGAAATACTCGCTCAGGACCTTGTTTCTCACGAGCGTGCTTCCGGTTATGTAGAAGAAGGACGCTTTCAGGAAGCCATTGCGCTTCTTAATACCATTATCACGCCGGAAACGATGGATATGAGGGCGCTGCTTCTCCGTGCCAGTGCGCATGAGGGCCGACGGGACTTCGCCGGCGCGGTAAGAGATTACGCCCGTGTACTCGAGATAAATCCCACACACGTCGAAGCGCGTGACGGCCTTCGTCGCACGCAGCAACAGCCGGCAACGATCAATCACGGGAATCTCGAGAGCATGAGACGGTTGGTCAAGGCCAACCCCAACAGTCTATCGTATCGGATACGTTATGCGGATGCGCTTCTCGAAGCGCGCCTCTATCGCAAGGCGGCAGATGAGTACAGGGAATACCTTAGTCGCACTCAGGGCACCCCGGATGTTCTACAGAGTTACCTGATTGCGATCGCGAATTATGAAGGCGACAACGCCGTTGGTGAGCGGACAGCAGACAAATACGTTCGTATCTACACGAACAACGATGATCTGTGGATGCGCCTCGGCTACTTCCGTCTGTGGCAGGGCAAATACCGACCGGCCCGGGAAGCTTTCGATCAGGCGCTCCGCCTGAATCCCAACAATCAGGAGGCCCGGAACGGACTCGGATTTTCAAAGGACCCGGGCCTGGCCAGGACACAATCGCGGTTTCCCATCGACGTGCTTACACGCGAGTTGAATACCGATCCCGGTCAGGACGCAAAGCGATTCGAACTCATCGATCTGCTCATAGACGACTCCCGCTATTTCGAAGCCCGGCAGCATCTGGCTATTCTCGCCCCGCGCCATGGAGGCTCCCCGTCATGGACGAGGCGGTCGACTCTGCTAGAAAATCGACTTCAGACAGAGCCTGCGCCGGCCGGCCCCTCCACATTCATTGTGGATCGACTCATTCGCGACGTCAACCGGAATCCGAACGATTCCGCGAAGCGCTTCCGCCTGATCGAGGAGTTGATCAAGTACGATCGGAATATGGAAGCCTACGATAACCTGATACTTCTCGCGCCGGAATATGGAAAAACCGAGAGATGGCTTGCGTTGTTCGTGGCTACCGACGACGGCCTGATAGAAACCAGAGGGGAATCTCCGATTTTCCAGATCGACAGACTGACATATCGCCTGCGTTACAATCCGTCGGATCAGCGCACACGATATAGGCTGGTCGATGAACTCGTATACGCCGAGCGTTACACCGAGGCCTACGAGACGCTTATCGATCCCCGTTATGCGGATCCAACGGACGAAGGCTATCGCGGCCGGCTCGTCGCCATTACCGAAACGAGATTGCACAATGCCCAGCAGCGCATTATCGAACTCGAGGAATCGCTGGCCGAGCGGCCGGATGACAAACAGGCCCTGCGGGACATTATCGGACAGTATAAATTCGTGGGCCGCGTCGACGACGCTGTCCGCACGTACGTAGCGCTGATAGGACTCGAGCCCGAGAATTTAGATCTGCGTGCCGAGTACGTTGAAGCCCTTCGCACGAACGGGTATCAGGCGGAGGCCGTCGAGCAGTCCGGCTATCTCGTAGAGGCCGATCCGGCCAACACGGCGTTCCAGAGGCTTTTCGTGTTGTCGATGCTGGCCAACCGGGAGCTCGACGCGCGCGGTGAATCCTATCTGGCACTGTTGCTGTCGGATCCGGATTCCCAGGACTCCGAACTGATGCTCGACGCCGCAGATTACAGGCTGTATCGACTCGCCGTCGAAGAAGCGGACATGCTGACGACTCGAGCCGAGGAAATCGACGATCCCAGATTTGGGATCCGAATCGAGACGCTTAAGCATCTCATCGCCCGCGCCAGGCTCAGACTGAACGAAGCCGACCAGGTTGCGATCCTGAACGAAGCGCGTCGATTCGTTGCCGCCAAACGGTATGCACCTGCTATCGATGCCTACGAAAGGTACTTCAACGTTCGTGGTCGGCGTACACGCGCCGAGTTGATCGAGTTCGCTCAGGTTCATGCAGCGGCCGAAGACTTCGCGGGATCTATCTCTATTCTGGAAGCGCTGCAGGCTCAGCAGTACGAGTACGGGGTCGAGAGGGAAATTGCCAGAACGAAAATTGCACGGAAAGACTTCTCGGGTGCACTGGCGAATCTTGAACGCCTTCAGGCCGACAACCCGAGAGATTACGAAGTCCGCTTCATGCAGGCCGACGCACTCAGAGGTCTCGGGCTATACGCCCAGGCCGAAGCCATTTACATTGAGGCCCAGCAGCTGGCTGTCGATTCCCGAATGATCGACGAGCGAAAGATCGTGATCGGCGCAGACGTTCGCGCCGCCATTGCAGAGAGCGGGGAATGGCTGGGCTACGACTGGGTGGGCATCGTCGTACCTACGACTGAGGCCGTGCGCGCCCGAGGAGGAGGTACCCGATACGACCGTTGGGCACAGGGTATGCAGACACAGGTGACGCTTCCTATCGGAATGATCCTGACAGCAGGAGTCAAATCTCATTTCATCAGTGGTACGCGTCGCCTGGTTCCGAATTCCGAGATCGTTCACGGCCGGATCAACCAGATTTTTACGGGTGGATACATCGATCTCACACCGCCCCTGGCTTCGCAAAAGGAGACCTGTTCGAACAGGATAATCGGAGAGATCGGGTTGTACGACTACGAAGGTACACGGACCACAGCATACGGAGGTATCCGCTACTGCCGCCAGGAGCTCGGGAAATATCAGGCTTCGATTGGTGTCCGGACCGGAGAAGGCGCCATCGATCTGTGGTCGCCGGGCGGTGGTCAGTTTAACCTCCAACTGACCCAGTTCAACCTCAGGGGTAGCAGCGTTACGCTGATGCCGGATTCCGTACTCAGAGTGAACGGTACGATTTCGCTCAACGTCGTGCGAGACAACTTTGGAAACACAGCTACGGCGAACGACACCAATTTCGGCACGAATATCCATCTTGAAGCGGGCTATCGTATTGTCGACAATACGTATCTGGGTCTCAACTATTATCAGATCGACTACCGTTCGACGGTCGATATCTATTTTTCACCGCGCAACTACGAGTCGTACGACCTCTTTCTGGAATACGAGAAGGATGTACCGCATCAGTGGTATCTGCGTGTTCGCGGGGCCATGGGAATCATCGCCCGCAGTTCCGGCTTTATTTCTCGCAGAATCGAGGCGGACCTCGTCAAGAAACTGAGCCATCACTTCTCGTTGACGGTCTCGACGTCCATGGGACAGTCCACCCGAACATTGGGAAGCGGTGCGACCTCTTTCATTGACCGATACAACACGTTCACCTTCGCAGCAGCGCTATACTGGACCTTATGATAAGCCCTTTACGGCCCATCTTTCGTACCGGCCACGGGCTCTTTCGTCCGCACGACCGGGGACGGACTCGGCCGACGAAAATGGGCACCTAAAACAGCGAATGGAAACACAAGCAAACATACCGCCTGGTAATGAGCTGAAAAGGCAGCATGATCCGCGCAAGGCCGCTCCGGCCGAGACGCCGGCTGAATCCCTTGTGCAAACGACGCGGCTCCCTGCTTCTCGTACCGAGTTTCTACCCGCCCGGCGAAAGGAGGATGATCTTCCCACGCCCCGGGAGACCGAGCACACATTCCTGAAACGCATCTTCGTCTACGGTTTCCTGTCGCTTGCGCTCTTCGCCATCATCTATGTCTTCTTGAACGATCCGGGTGGCTACCTCGAGGGCGCGACCGGATGGACCAGTACGCTGCGGACAAGTGGTCTCATCGTATACTCGTCCATCGTGGCGCTCGTTTTGTTTCTGGTCATACTGCTGTTCCGGTACCTGTCACTGATGAACATGGCGTATCTGAACACGACCAGGCATACGGTTGAGAATGGACACGACCACTCTTTTCTTCCTCCGATTTCGATCATCGTTCCCGCCTATAACGAAGGGATCCTTCTTCAGAGCACGGTTTCGTCCCTTCTGGAGATGGATTATCCGCAGTACGAGATTATTCTGGTTGATGACGGTTCGACAGATGATACCCGCGAGCGTGCCCGCGACCTGGTCGGATGGTATCGCAACGGCCGGGTGGAGGTTAGACTCGTCGAAAAATCCAATGGTGGAAAGGCGACGGCTCTGAATGCCGGTATTCAGGTATCCAGATACGACTTTCTGTTGAACGTGGACGGCGACTCTCAATTGTCTGATAACACGCTCAGGAAAACGATTCGACATTTCGTCGATCCTCGTCTCGGGGCCATAGCGGGGAACGTGAAGGTGCTCAACCGCGACAACATATGGACGACGCTTCAAGCGCTGGAATACGTAGAAGGTCTTAACATGGCCCGGTCGGCGCAGAGCATCATCAAACTTGTAAATATCATTCCAGGCCCACTCGGACTGTTTCGGAAACAGGCGATTTTCGACGCGGGCTGGTACAGCTCGGATACGTTCGCCGAAGACGCGGACATTACACTGAAGATTATTCGTGCGGGATGGCGCGTAGAGTACGAGCCCGACGCCCGGTCGTATACCGAGGCTCCCGATAAGATCGTCGATCTTCTGAAGCAGCGTTATCGCTGGACGCGTGGTATTCTACAGGCCGTACGCAAACACCGGGACCTGTTCTTCAATCCCACGATCAATTTCGGCGGTACCATCGTGATGTGGTCAATGGCGTTCGAGTCTCTGATCTGGCCGGTCATGAACATCTTTGCCAACGCGTACTTCATCACCATCGCGCTGGTTTTCAACATGAGCTACTATCTCGTCTACTGGTGGCTATCGCTCACGCTCCTCGACCTGATTGCGGCACTTTATTGTGTTGCCGTGGAAAAGGAAGAAGTTCGTCTGGTGTTTTATTCGCTCTTCTATCGCCTCTTCTTCATTCTGATCATCGATGTATGCAAGACGTTCGCGACGATAGAGGAATTCCTCGGCTTCGGTATGAACTGGGGCAAACTCGAACGCATCGGATCCGGAGCCAGTGCTTAGGGCCTTACTCTCCCTGAAGGCGCTAGCCACAAGACCCGGCAAGACGGTTTCAGGGAGCGTTAACAGGCCTTAGGCGTCTCATTCTGAACCAACGCTTTCTGATTGAGACTAGCAGGACCAGTTTTGCACTGAATAGCGGCTTTTTGAGCGATTATTAATTTAAGGCACAATGATTGCATCCCATTCTGTAACAAGACAACAATCTGCCCTCGACTAGACGCCAAGTACTATGGAACTCGTTCCAATTCTATCAACAATCATTCTTGTCGGTACGATTGCGACCTTTATTCTCGCGGTCGCCGCCTACGTTCTGTACAAGATTCGCGAGCGGCGCGCCCAGGAAGAAAGGTCGACGATCACAGCGGTTCAGCAAGAACCCCACGTTCTTGTCCAGCCGACCATGCAGCCGGCGATTGCTGCGACCACACAGGCTCAACCCGCGCAGACCTCTGTATACGTCACTCCGCCGGCGACGACGGTCATTACGGGACAGGCTCCTGTGCAGCCTTCTCCGGCCGGTCCGAGCGTCCAGAACTCGCTATTCTGGGAGTACACGGACGAGGGCTTCGTACCTGTACGCCCTGAGGATTCAAGCGCTCAGGAGTCTCAGGAAGACGAACTTCGTCAGGACGACGGCTACGCCTGGTTGTAAGGCACAACCGGTGCGTCTCGACGGGCCGGTCGGTTCTTCCTGTAGCGGCCCACTCAATCCAACAGTACCAAGAAATCTTGAGGCGACATGCGGACGGTTCAGCTTGAGAGAATAAACTTCCTGTGGTTCCTAACGCTGGGGACTACGGCCCTTGCCGCTGGGATCCTCGTGTACATTCTTCTCCTGGAAAGTGCACTGGGCGCCTTCAGTATTACCGATGCTTCTCCAGCTGAAATTGGCGTCGATCGTCGTCCCCGCCGTGAAACTCGCGACGTCTCCATCCACCGCATCGTTCAGGAACGGTGTGGCATCGA
>JACZYK010000259.1 GCA_022571135.1 Bacteroidota bacterium | reverse complement strand
TTACGAATACGGCGATGAGCCCACCAATTGTCGGTCCTGTCCTTGACGCGTGACATTCCTGCTCCCACTCGATCCATGGATCGCTGTATGTCGTGATCGATCAACAGCATGGTGGTCACGAGCAGGACCAGGACCAGTATGATCATCGATCCCGGAGTTCCGACGATCTGTACCATCCAACCCGCCAGTCCAAGACCCCAGGCTCCACTCCACACTAGAAGGTCTGTCTCGAGTACGACAGAAAACCACCCGAAAATGGCCGCCGTGAGCAGGGCGGACAGTGTCATCAGGCTGGTAACCAGTCTCAGATATCTGGAAGACCGATTTCTGAGCCAAACATAGCCCCATCCGAAAATCGAGAAGGGAAGAAGGAGTACGCAATACCCAAGGAAAGTGGGTACCAGCATTCGTGCTATGGCAGCTCCGGTCAGCCCCAGGGCATTTAGCGCACTCGCGTCGCCAGGAGCCAGTAGAGCATCCAACGAAAACCGGCGAGCGAGCGGATCATCCTGTGGGGAGTAGGTAATAACGGCGAGCGTAACCAGAAACGAGAAAGCCATCATGATCAGGCCGAGAATTTCCCGTTTTCTCTGGGGCGTAATGAATGACCCCGATGACCCGGACGTTTGACGTCCACGATTACGTTTCTTAACCGTCGTTCCCATGCTGAAAAACTACGCTGTTGACGGGGCTATTCCAACGTATACTCACCTCGATCCGACCTGGAAAAGCCCGGAATAAGCCTGCGAAAAGGATTAAGCGGCAGCCAGGTTTTCGATTCGGCTGTCCCGGTAAATCGGGATGAGCGGACAGGTGTCGAGGCCGATGCACTTATCGATATCCTTTCCCAGACCGAGGGCTTTCAGTCGCCTGGCATGATTTGATGCGTTCAGGGGTCTGGCAAGCGTGCTTTTGTCCCGTCTGTAAAGCGACAGCGCCATGTAAGTAGCGTCTGGGGAAGTGTCAGGATAATCACCGTCCCAGAGTTCATGCGCAAACAGTCCCGCACAGAGCGTGTCCTCGAGGGAAGGCCTGTTCTTCCAGCCCGAACACACGATGGTAACGTCACGATTCCGCTCCTTCGCATACTGCACGACGACGCCCGCATTCACGAATCCGCCGATCACGACCGAGTGTCCGGCGGCCACTTGAGTTATGGTTCGGGTTCCATTGGTTGTATTGAGGATGATGGTTTTACCGGTTACAGTCGCACGATCATACTCGAATGGCGAATTGCCAAGGTGATATCCCTCTATCTTACTCCCGTCTCTTTCGCCGCCGAGCAGGTAGCCGGCCGGATCCAGATTGGCTGCCACTTTACCTGCTTCCTCCATATCGGGAACAGGGACGATGGCCCGTGCGCCGTTACTTAACGCCTCTACAATCGTCGTACTCGTCCGAAATACATCGATAACGATTACCGTACGGTCCTTGATATCGTCCTCGGTGATTTGAGTCGAGGTTAGAAAAGTTTCAATATTCATTACGGGCGTGACGGTTAGAAGATCATTACTATTACTTGTCAGGGACACGACTTGGCGCGACACCCGAACGTCGATATACTATTCTTTGTGGAAGGGAGGTTTTTTGACCATAACCTCGAATGACTTGCCACGGGCCGATATCCTGAGCCGGGATCCGGGAGACGTATACGACGCGTCATTTGGCACGTAACCCATTCCGATTCCACGCCGCAGAACGGGAGACTGCGATCCGCTCGTGACCGTTCCTATTGCCCTACCTTCCAGGTCCTGAATCTCGTTTCCCTGTCTGGGAATTCCTCTCTCCTGAGCGACGAACCCGACGAAACGTCTTTTCAGGCCCAGAGCTTTCAGTTTGAGGAGTGACGATTTGCCGACAAAATCGTCGGTTTCGAGCTTCGTCAGCCAGCCGAGGCCTGCCTCGAGCGGATTGGTTTCAGTCGTAATGTCATTGCCGTAAAGACAGAATCCCGATTCGAGCCGAAGCGTGTCTCTTGCACCCAGTCCGGCCGGTTTCAGTCCCGAGTCTGAGCCGGATTCCATTATGGCCTTCCAGATTTCCGGTGCCTTGTCGGCATCGCAGTAAATCTCGAGTCCGGGTTCACCCGTATATCCGGTGCGCGAAAGAATCGCCCTGTCACATCCGAAAAACGACCCCGACTTCAGGACGATGAAATGATAGAATTTCAGATTATCGAGAGGCACGGGGGATATGGTCTCCATGATCTCGAAGGCTTTCGGCCCCTGTAACGCGACCAGTCCGACGTCGTCCGAGATATTTTCCACCTGGGCCCCGATCTGATTCTGATCCAGCATCCACCGGTAATCAGTCGCAATATTTGCCGCATTGATGACAAGCATGAACTGCTCCTCATCGAGACGGTAGACCAGAAGATCGTCGACAATTCCTCCATCCGGCCTGCACATCACGGTATACATCGCTTTTCCGTCGTACAGTTTTGATGCGTCATTGGAGACGAGACGCTGCACAAAAGCGAGAGTACGCGGACCGGTGACCATCACCTCACCCATATGACTGACATCGAAAAGTCCGGCGTTTTCTCGGACCGCAAAGTGTTCTTCCAGGATGCCGCTGTATTGAACAGGCATATCAAATCCGGCAAACGGAGCCATCCGTGCACCGATCTCAAGGTGCACGCCATGAAGGGGCGTTCGCTTAACGGTATTGTCCTGTACCACGTTCTCGGTAGGCGGATGTCATAAAAGCCGAGTGCTTACTCAAATATATCCGCGTACATTCGAGCGCCGCTGCATTCCTACCGACTTCGTTGTACCTCCTTGCCGTAGCCCTGCTACGTCGCGTCGGCACGCCTTGTCGGCCGGGCGTATCGTCGCTCTCGGTGTTGTGCGGATTTATCCGACTAACCACGAGAAGGCGAAGATGATACGTCGGTGGAAAAGGATGTGCAATTCAGGATGTGGTGACGACTACGCCTTCCCGATAATTTATTACAACGAAGTATCGCCTTTAGAGACGCATCACAGTCGATGTGCCTTGATTCCCGCCCCGGATAACAGTTTCAGCGCCTGATCTGCGTGTTCATCCGTGTCGAGCCCGAGTCTGAACGTGCCGCCGGTTCCCTCTCTGATCTTTAGTAGTTCGATATCCTTGATGCTGATGTCGGCATCGGCAAGAATTCCCGATATGTGGTGAATCGCACCGGGTCGATCCGTCACGAAGACGAAAAGGTCGGCGAGGGGATTCAGAAAGCCTTTCGAACGAGGAGGAATGGATGATCGGGTGGATTCAGCGTTCTTGAAGAGGCGCTCCATACTTTCGAAGTCGTTCTCGGACAGCAGATCTCGCATGAGTTGAAGGTTACTCATCAGAGAGTCGATGGCATCTAGAATGGGGCCCGAATTCGAGGTCAGTATTTCCCTCCACACGCCATAGGAAGAAGAAGCAATGCGGGTCATGTCCCGAAATCCCCCTGCGGAAAGGCGAAGAAGTTCTGGATCCTTTTTCTGTGCTTGCCTGGCGGTGTTGACCAGTGCGATCGAAAGCAGTTGGGGCACGTGGCTGATGCACGCCGCGATTCGATCATGCCTGGCCGCATCCATCAGCATAACTCTGGCACCTGTCGCGCCGACCAGGTCTACAAGCGAACTGTATCGATCCAGGAACGACCTCTGATCTTCGCCGTCCGGGGGGCACAGCACATAGGTAGCGTTCTCGTAAAGGAATTCATCGGCATGATCGATACCGGCTTTCTCCGAACCCGTCATGGGATGGCCGCCGACGAATGAGACGCCATCGGGGAGAACGGATGCAGCCGTTTGCGCAAGTGGAGACTTTACCGAGCAAACGTCAGTCAGGACGCCACCCTGCTTCAG
>JACZYK010000258.1 GCA_022571135.1 Bacteroidota bacterium | reverse complement strand
TCCCATGAGCCTTTGAATCGTCCGGGGCTGATACCTTGCAGCGCCAAACCTGGATCCTGCGAATCCTCCGACAGCAACGGCGACGATCAAGGGCAGATAGTCCATAAAGTTGATCCCCTGATACTGAACGCGGGCGGCAAGTCCGACGAGAGAATTGACCCAGATGAATATGGCGCCCGTCGCTGCTGCCACCTTCTCCTCTCCCAGCCCCAAGATCAATATCAAGGGCACCAGATAGATTCCACCGCCGATTCCCACGATGCCGGCGAGCAGACCCAGCACGGCTCCCAGTAGAAACGGCAGGGCCTTCCTGAATCCATCCGAGTAAGCGATATCAAGGCTCACTTTCTCCCAGAGATAGATTCGTAGCACGACGGCAATGAGGGACAGGAAAAGCAGCCACTCGAATAGGGGTTTCGACACATGAAGCGATCCTCCCAGGTAGGCCATCGGGATCGATGTCACCAGGAATGGCCAGATAAGGCCGAAACGTGCATGTTTCTGCTGGATGTAATTAATCGATCCGGCTGTCGTCACGATGAGATTGAGGCTCAACGAGACGGTCGGGATGACGATATGACTCAGACCGAATATGGTCAGAAGCGCGGTATACGAAGAACCGCCGCCCAATCCGACCGAGCTATACATGAACGCGATGACGAGGAAGAATCCTGCTAGAACCCAGACTGATACGTCTCCGATCATCATGACTGAGATTACGGATTAGTTCGGTCTCCAGCCTTCTGCTCGGCGACTTTCTTGATCAGCGCCAGCCTCTGGCGGATGCGCCGGCTGAAGCCGAGGCGAAAAATCGGTACAATCAAATTCCGTGGAAATGGTTTCGCACGATAGTGCAGATGTATCGATATCATGGTTCCGGTCCCGTGCGAGGTCAGCACATAGAACAGCGCCAGTTCATCTACAAAAGGCGGATCGTCGAGGCGCTCGCCATAAACGAGCCGATCCGGACCGAAGTCAGCCGATACCGTCTCGAAGTTCAATAGATCACCACGGACAACACACTGGTGGCGCGTACCGATACGATTCACCCGTTTTTTTTCGTATTCGATACGAGTGAGGTCATGGTTCCATGAGAGCCGCATGTCCAGGTTGCTCACCAACTCATAGGTATCCGCCACCGAACGATCCACGTAGACAGAACCAGTCACCGGGTTGCGGCTGAGTTCGAAGTCCACTACTTCGGGCGGACCTGCGACCGACTTCATAAGCGGAGCGAGCGATGCATACCGGTACGATACTTCGCCGATGTCCTCGTACCGTGTACTTCCTCGGATGAAGCTCACCCAGGAGGGAAGTTGCACCGACTGATCCGTCTCTCCATTCAGGGATGTCCCATCGGTCAGGAGTAAATAGCCCTCATCCGGGATGTCGTTCTTCAACAGCCTGTGTACAAGAATTACGTCTGATCCGTACGGCTTCAGAAAATCCTTGACCTTGATCAGTTCGATCGGACCTGCGTGGGCGACGATCTTGAGCGTTAGCGATTCAGCCGTCGAGCAGGCGCCGCAATGACAGATCCTGCGTGACTCGTACCTCTTTAAGTGTTCGTGGAAACGGATAAACATTCCCTCGGCGAGGCCCAAAATCTCCGCTAAGTAGGGGACGCGATCTTTCAAGTAGAACATGACGGCGTCACCTTCTATTTCGGCAACCGTCATGGAGAGCGTGTCCGAATCGATGATCAGTTCAAGCAATTCCGAAACGATATGAGCGCTGTGCACCATCTCCGTTTCGTTGACGAATCGGGTGAAGCCGCTGATATCCGGTATTAGCAACAAGGAATGCATAATCAGTCCCTGATTTCCCCGTTCGTTGCAGACGCCCACAAAGAATTACGTAATGAGTCCTGTTTTCCCAAAGACCACCAGAGCAGAACGTACGCACGCCGGCACATAGAACTGCGTGAATCGAATCCCGATCGCGCGAAAGAACTCTTCCTGAAGGCCGCCGACCGAGGAGATACGCTGTCGCAGCATTTCGTCATAAAAGAACTCGGACCCAACGACGCCGAATTATACGTGAGGTAACTCTACGCCCTGCAGCTCGAAAAACCGGGATGGCGGCGCATGTTCAACTACACGTATTGTCAACTGCAGAACGAGGCTCAGGTAGGAAATGAGATCGCCGCCAGGGCTCTCGTGTCGCTTTACAAATTCGTAGGGGCGGCAACCTGATCGTTCCCTGCATACTGAAGCGACGGCGCCGACTCAACGATCCATCACGGGTTATTTTTCGCGCGGGCAGCCGGAGATGTCGAGTAGCAGTTTTCCTCCCGCCTCCGGGAGTGCGTACTTTAAGCCCCTCACTGCGCACGTTCTCGCCCTGGCGAAAGTCATGGCACCATATCCCCAATCGGTGCTCCGAATATGATGCGGTCAATTTCCCTCTACGGTCTTGTCTTTTTTCTATCTGCCGGATCGGCTGCCGCGCAGATAAGCGATCCCGACGACCGTTCGGTCGATGCCGTCTACGCGGACGAGGCTCCAATCATAGACGGTCGGCTCGACGACGCGATCTGGCAACGTATCGTGCCGATCACAGATTTCGTCCAGCGATTACCCAACGAGGGTGCGGAGCCCACGGAGAAATCCGAGATGCGGATCGCTTATGACGAGAATAACCTCTACTTCGCTTTCACTTTCTTCGATAAGGAACCGAACGAAATCCGAGCCAATATTTTTGACCGCGGTGGACGGATCGACAAAGACGATCACGTATGGATCGCAATCGACACCTATCACGACCGCCGTAACGCGTATCTGTTCGAGATGAATCCGCTCGGCACGCAGGACGACGCGACGATCACGGACGAGAGCATGACGCTGGCGGATTGGAACTGGGACAGCGTCTACTACAGCGAAGGTAAAATAGACGAAAACGGCTGGACGCTGGAAGTGGCCATTCCCTTTCGTCAGATCCGATTCAGCAAGGACGAAGAGCCGGAAATGGGAATTGCCGTCCAGCGGACCATAAATCGAAAGAATGAGCGGGTCATCTGGCCATTTATTCCGCTCAACTTCAGGGGCGGAATTACCCATGTCTCGCAGTATGCCACGCTGAGAGGCCTTCGAGGGCTTCGGCGGGGCAAGAACATCGAGATCAAGCCATACATCATTTCGGGCGCCCAGAAACTCAGAGTCGACCCCACAAGTACGGAATCGGATTTCGTTCGGGACGCGGGTGTGGATATCAAATATGGAATCACGTCCTATTTGACACTGGACCTCACGCTCAATACGGACTTTGCGCAGGTCGAGTCCGATAATGTCCAGCTGAACCTGACGCGCTTCAGCCTCTTCTTCCCGGAGAAACGCGAGTTTTTTCTCGAGCGCCAGGGCCTCTTCTCGCATGGCGAGGCGCGCTCGATCGAAACGTTTTTCTCCCGAAGAATCGGGATCACGAACGATATCCTGGCCGGTGTACGACTGACCGGGCAGGTTGGGCCGTTTTCCATTGGGCTCTTGAATATCCAGACCAAGGAAGAAAAGGATCTGGAGCTTCCGGCCTCGAACAATACGGTGGCACGGATCCGGGCAGATGTTTTACCGAGGACGACCGTCGGAGCCATTTTCACCAACCTCGAACAGGGCGATGGATTCAACCGCGCCGCGGGTGTGGACGTGTCCGCCCGCTTCTGGCAGAGCAGCGGGTTCGACGCCTGGTTCACAAACGTCTCGGACTCCGAGCCCGGAATGTCCGATGCTGCCGGATCCGCGAGTCTTTGGGTCGCGAACGATCTGCTCGATATCAGTTTCGGGTACACCAACGTCGGGCGTAACTACAATCCGGCACTGGGCTTCGTCCGTCGCCGGGACAT
>JACZYK010000257.1 GCA_022571135.1 Bacteroidota bacterium | reverse complement strand
ATGCTCCGTCGGCGTCTTATCAGTGGCAAAACCACCGGACCTGAAAACGGCCAAGGGAGCAGAGCTAATGTTGCTCATAGACGAGAAGGGGATTGCGATGTCCGGTTTTCCTTCGGGCGAGGCCGCGGCGAGTGATTCGTTACAGGGAGTGATAACGGAGAGGGTGTTTCGAGGTGACGGATACGAGCTGAGAGTCCAGGTCGGACAAGGCGAGCTCTACTGCCACACATCCGCCGATGCCGTCACCGATCTGGTCCGGCCAGGTCAGCATGTGGCAGTCGCCATCGACCCAACAGCCATCCGGTTCCTCGGTGGTGCGGACCAGCGCGCCGGCGATGGCGGTTCAAGCACATCATTGGGCAAGAGCGAGCAATAAACCGCCATGGTGACCGAAGTGGCTCAACCCGATCCTGAGAGATAACCGGAAATCTCTTTTCGGCACAAAGAATTGATACTTTCAGTTCGTACTGGACATATAAGACACGATAAAGGAATTCAACATCTAAATAATAATTCCTTTCGTCCGACGAATGGGCTCCGTGATGGAGCATTTCGGAGTAGCGTCTGGAGGGAATGCGGGATTTCTATTCGTTCGCCAGCGAGGAAATCGTCCGGATGCTGAAATACCGGAACGAGCACCGCTCGAAGCGAGAGCCCTCAGTCAAGAAATAAGTATTACGCAGGTATGCATTATGAAACATGCAGCCAGACTGGAAAACGTCTCCAAGACGTATGAACTGGGCGACCTCCGGGTGCCCGCCGTCAAGGACGTGAGTCTGGAGATCGAAGTTGGGGCGTTTCTTGCGATGGCCGGGCCCTCGGGATCCGGTAAGACGACGCTCCTGAATCTGATCGGGGCACTGGACAAGGCGAGCAGCGGGTCGATTTGGATCGGAGATGAGGCGATATCCGGTCTTTCGCCGAGAATGTCGACCTCCTGTTCAACGGATTCATTTATGTCGGAGGAGACGGGACAGAATTCGGCAAGGATCGCCTGGGAGCCTTCCTCAGGGGCCGGGTGTAATTCTAGGCGAGGGTTCGACCCCGATCAGTTTACGAAGAACTTCGGCCCGTCCTCATCAATGATCTCGATATCCTGGACCGCGAACCAGGACTCGTTTTCCTCTCCGGCACTACTCCGATACGGCACGTCCGGATTACCGGACTCGATCTCGACGACGAAAACAAGGTTCTTTTTCATGCCCTCCGCCACCTCGACGTCTCCGGCGACATCGACGACTCTGCCCTCGACGGTGCCGAGCGAAATTCCCTTTCGGCTGTAGAGGTGAACGCGGACGCGCTTTCCGATCAAATGATACATGTTATCTCCCGGCCGAATACGTGCTCGAATATACGAGGCTGGAAAACTTTCCAATTGATCCGCACGTTCTTCCGTAAACTTTGCCCGAAACGATGGTGCACGGATTCGGGTCTTGACTAGATTGATAAGCGGGCCGCATTTTCCGCCCTCCCGTCGGAGATCGGGCGCAGAAATCCATGGTATAATGATCGGGCCGTCGCAGAGCATGAAGATAATGATCCTTACACTTTTAGTTCTGCTTCTGGGCCTTTTTCAGGCAACAGCCTGTGATTCGGGAGGGAATTCCGATCCCGATATCAGGGGTGTCTGGACCGGCACGACCCTCGTTCCGAATGCTCCGTTTGAAATCGCCATTCATTACAGAATCGAGATCTCCGACGAGGGGTTATCCGGGACGGGTGTCTACATGTTGGAAACGACATTCATATTCAGGACGACCCAGGTAACGGTTACCGGGGAGTATGATTACCCCGCCCTGGGAATGGATATCGTGAGTGATGACGGCCGAGCGGATGTTTTTTTCGGATTGCTCGACGAGGCGGGGCGCCGGCTAGTCGGGCATCTTACGATGGAGCCGTTGCTGCTTCCGGAATTGAGTCAAGGAGGCGTGTTCACCACACTGGGCGGCGAAGCCGACATCATATTTACGCGTGTGAGTGGTTAGGGAGCAGGATTATCCGCCTCGATCGTCTCGGCCTGGCGTTAACAATGGGTCTTGCTCGGTTCTGATCGGGCCAGGGGACTGCGAACGACCGAAAGAATTCTTTTTTTATGTGAATCAGTTACCTTTGTGGGCCTGCCCGGGTCCAAAGGCCATCTCCGGTTCCCCACCATTTGCGCCAGATTCGATCGGTTAGAACCCGTCGTCTGCCGCGCCTCTTGGAGGCGAATATTCAGGAATTCGTTAACCACACAACAGCTGATATGCGTTCCAAGATTTCCTCCACGCTGATTCTTTTTGCGCTCCTCATTTTCGGCTCCTCATCAACCGTTTTTGCACAGGACGAGGGCGATGCCGCAGCCGATTCGACGAAGAAAAAAATCGACGAGAAGGCGGACCTTCCGCTCCTTCCGGACCGGACGCTTTCATATACCGCGACGGAGGGATCTTGGATTTCCCTGGATGTGAGTCCTGACGGGAAAACGATCGTTTTCGACTTCTTGGGTGATCTGTACACCATGCCCATCACCGGTGGCAAAGCAGATACGCTCACCTCCGGAATGGCATTCGATTTTCAACCGCGCTTCAGCCCCGACGGGAAAAAGGTTCTCTTTGTATCGGACCGGGACGGTGGAGAAAATCTCTGGACGATCGATCTGGACTCGCTCAAGACGAAGCAGCTGACCAAGGAAAAAACGACCCGGTATGAATCGCCCGCCTGGGCGCCGGACGGAAAATACTACGTAGCCGCCAAGACGGGATCCGGACCGGCGAAGCTGTACATGGCTCATATCGACGGCGGTTCGGGCGCTTCGCTGATCAAGGAGCCGCGTTCGCTCCGCTCCGCAGGTCCGGCATTCAGTCCGGACGGACGCTACATATGGTATGCGCAACGCACGGGTACGTGGCAGTACAATGCCGCTTTCCCTCAGTACAGCATCGTGAAATACGATCGGGAGACGGGCAAAACGGTGACACGCGTCTCGAGATACGGCTCGGCCCTCCGACCGACACCCTCGCCCGACGGAAAGTGGCTCGTTTACGGAACGCGTCACGAGGCGGAGACTGGTCTGGTCATTCGGGATCTGCCAACGGGCGATGAGCGCTGGCTGGCCTATCCCGTTCAGCGGGACGATCAGGAATCGAGAGCCTCGCGGGATGTGCTCCCAGGTATGGCTTTCACGCCGGATTCAGAAGCTCTGATTGTGTCCTATGGAGGAAAGATCTGGCGCATTGCGATAGACGGAAGCGGAGCGACGGAAATTCCATTCGAAGTTGATGTCAATCTGGAGCTCGGACCTAAGGTCGTATTCGACTATCCGATAGAGGATACGCCCACGTTTACGGTTCGTCAAATTCGAGGTGCGGTTCCATCCCCCGATGGATCGAGGTTAGCCTTTACGGCCCTCGATCGACTCTATGTCATGGACTATCCGGACGGGGAGCCCGAGCGTCTGACGGATTTCGACGGAACGGAAGCCGAACCGGTGTGGTCGCCGGACGGGGAGTGGATAGGCTATGTCATATGGGATGACCTGGACGGAGCCATCATGAAGGTCCGTGCCGACGGAAGAGGGAACGCACATCGACTGACATCGATGGGGGGAATCTATCAGCAACCCGCATGGTCGCCCGACGGAAAAAGAATTGCTGCTCTTAGAGGTTCGGCGCGGGCGTACCGGGAATCGACCGGACCGCGCGGTTTCGGAACGACCGACGACATCGTCTGGGTGTCGGCCGAAGGCGGAGAGACGCATGTGATAGCACCGTCCGAGGGTCGGTCTCGGCCCCATTTCACGCAGGATCCGGAACGCATCTACTTGTACTCGTCCGCCAACGGCCTGGTATCGATCCGATGGGACGGTACGGACGAGAAGGCACACGTGAAGGTCACGGG
>JACZYK010000256.1 GCA_022571135.1 Bacteroidota bacterium | reverse complement strand
GATCTATACGATCATTGCTTTCGCCGGCGCCTTTGTGGCGTTCTTGCGATACGACGTGCGATGAACACAGACCCGGCAAGAGCGCTCTGGCAACTCTATGGGTTTGGGGTTTGTCGTCAGGATTCGCGCCGGATCTGATTGGATTATTCCCCTTGCATCCGCGCAAGATCGTCGCGGGCTTCTGCGATCAGGCGGTGCTCGGGCGGCAGCATCTGTTCGAAAACGCTCAGCGCCTGCTCGATCTCTCGAATCGCCGCGGACCGCGCCCCGCGCTCGAAGAGGAGTCTTCCCAGCATCTGGCGGTCGCGCGCGACGCGCGGATGGATCGGTCCATACTCCTCTTCGTGGTACCGCAGAGAAGTTCGAAGCAGGGGCTCGGCCTCTCTGAGGACGCCTTTCATCTGTAGCGTGCGGCCGAGATAGTTCATCGAATTGGCCACCTGGTTGTGACGCGGCCCGTAGAGCGTCTCGCGAAGCGACATGGCTCTTCTGAAGAGCGTCTCGGCCTCATCGTACGATTGAAGGTCGAACATCAGGGTTCCCAGATTGTGCAGGTTGCTGGCCACGTAGGGATGGTCTTGGCCGAGCACGCTCTGCTGCATCGCGAGGGCGTTTCGGTAGAGTGATTCGGCCTCTTCGTAATCCTCGAGCTCGTTCCGAACGTACGCCAGGTTCGACATCGTCTCCGAGATATCCTTGCTGTCCGGACCCTCAAGGGCCAGCCGCATTTCGAGGGCTCCTCTTAAAAGCCGTTCGGCCTCCTCGAGATCATCGAAGTAGGATATCATCAGAACGCCGAAATCGTTGAGACTGGCGGCGATATCCGAATGCGGCGCCTCGAAAAGACGTTCGCGCATGGCGAGGGCCTCCTCGTGGAGCACCCTGGCGTCCGCGCCGCTCCCCATCTCTTCCATCCAGAGCGCCATCCGATACAGACTCTGTGCGAGTTCCTCCGAGTCCTCGTCGCCATAGATCTCGCGGCGCATTTCAAGCGCCCTCCTGATACCCGGCTCTGCTTCTTCAAACAGGCCCAGTTGCATGTACACGGTGCCGATCGTATGGAGCATCTCCGCTTTCACGTCGGGCTGATTCTGTAACTCCCGCTCGATACGCTGCGCACCACGCTCCAGGATCTCGCGGGCCGTAATCTCGCGGCCGCGGGAGAACTCCGGATCCGACATTTCGAACATGCCCAGCACTAGATCGGTCACCTGATCTTTTTTTTCGAGCGCGATCCGGATCTCTTCGTTCTGCTCCGCCGTCACGAGAGCAAACTGAAAAGCCATTCCGGCCAGGACTACAATGAGAACCGTTAGAGATACGCTCGCCGCGACGCCGACGCGATGCCGGCGCACGAATTTCGACGCCCGATAGGCCCACGTGGCGCTCTGCGCGTGAACCGGTAAGCCTGCGAGATAGCGCCTGATATCCTCCAGAAACTGATCCGCCGATTGGTATCGTCGATCGGCCTCCTTTCGAAGCGCCATCAGAATGATGTGATCGAGATCTCCCGACAATTGCTTTCTCAGCCTTTCCACCTGCGTCCCCCGAAGACCGCTGATATCCTGAGCCGAGGGAGCGTCATCATCCCGGTCCGTGCGCGTGACTGCCGTGCTCGGTCGGTCGGGCTCCTTTTCGCATATGATGCGCTCGATTTCGGCCCGCGGCTCTTTCGAAAAACGGTAGGGCCTGGATCCGGTGAGTAGCTCATACAGGAGAATTCCGAGCTGATAGACGTCGCTGGCCGTCGTGATCGAGTCCCCCCGCACCTGTTCGGGTGAGGCATACTCCGGCGTCATCACCCGCATTTCGGTGACGGTTACGGGCACCGTGTATCCGGCCTCATCCGGATTCAGAAACTTGGCAATCCCGAAATCCAGGAGCTTTACTTCTCCTTCCGAAGTCACCAGAATGTTGCTTGGCTTGAGATCGCGATGAACAATCAGGTTCTGGTGGGCATAGTGAACGGCGCTGCAGACCCACTGAAACAGTTCCAGCCTCTTTTTCACGGTCAGGCGTTTCTCGTCACAATACTTCGTGATCGTGACACCGTCCACGAAGTCCATCACGAAATAGGACGCTCCCTCCTCTGTGACGCCTCCGTCGAGTAAACGGGCGATGTTCGGATGGGTGAGGCTCGCCAGGATTCTGCGCTCGGTACGGAAGCGCCGGAGAATTTCATCCGTATCCATCCCTCGACGAATGATCTTGAGGGCAACGTATTTCTTGAAGGCCTCGTCGTCGCGGACGGCCAGATAAACCTGACCCATTCCTCCTCTGCCGAGCCTGCGGATCAGCCGATACGGACCCATCACCCGATCCACATTCGGATCGTTTTCTTCGGTCTCGGCCTCGGCCGCCATCTCCTGGAGTATTCGGTGGAGTTTTTCCGGCTTTGATCCCTCCAGGAAGTCGGGCGCCTTTTCTCCCGCGTCCAGCATCGACATGACCTGGGACCGAAGTTCCTCGTCATCTCCGCACGTTTCGTCCACGAAGGGCTTCCTCAAATCCGGTTCCAGTTCCAGTGCACCGTCGAGGATGGACTCAATTTGTCGCCACCGCTCGGGACTGATGTCTTTCATACGACGCCGGATTCGTGACGAACGACTGATTGTCAGAAAGGGGCTTGAATGCGCAGTTCGATCTACGCGTCCTCACCACCCAATGCAAGATAAAGAAAGGATTTAGCCTTGTACCAGTCCCGATCGACCGTGCGGGAAGATAATCCGAGCACTTCTGCGGTTTCCTCGATCGAAAGACCTCCAAAAAATCGAAACTCGACGATCTGGGACAACCTGGGATTGAACTCATGAAGCTGCTTCAGGGCATCGTCGAGATCCAGGATGTCAACCGGGGCGTCGGTGTCACTGATCATAGAGGCGTGGAGGTCCGTCCGGTGGGCCTTTCCTCCGCGTTTCTCGGCTTTTACGCGACGGGCGTAATCGACGAGAATCTGGCGCATGGCGGTAGCCGTCACGGCGAAGAAATGGGCGCGATCCTTCCAGTCCCAGTCATCGCGGTTGAACATCTTCAGGAACGCCTCGTGGACCAGCCCCGTCGTATTCAGCGTTTCCCCGGGGCTTCTGAAGCGCAGTTGCCGGTGCGCCATTCCATGGAGTTCGTCATATACCATCACGAACAGGCGTTCGCTGGCTTGTTCATCCCCGCTTCGGTGCGAAGACAATAGTTGTGTGACGACTCCTTCTTCCATGGGTATCGAATCGTGACGTGCGCTTCCGAGTAAAACCTCATTGGCTTCTCTTGTTAGAGTAAGGAACCAACGCGATAATGGAAATGCCGCTCGCGCGAAAGACGATCTGTGAAACGCCTTTTAGCTGAAATAAAAAATAGTTCGCAGTTGAGGCGAAATCCGGCAGACACTTCTATCTCGGAAATATCCTGCTGGAATCGCAATGCAATAACGGAGTATAAAAGGGGTTGCTTATCGAAATAAGTATGATATTTCTTTGTAAAACAATAACTTATACGAAATCGAAACAAGGCGTGTATTTGTGGATAAATAGAGTTGCAAAACGGACTTAGGCTCCATTAATTGTGGATTGCCCGCAGATCATCGATTCGTAACGGCCGCCCATGTATTTAAGCAGGCTAGAGCTACACGGCTTCAAGAGTTTCGCCGACCGAACGGTTATTGATTTCTCGGAAGGAATCACTGTCGTCGTAGGCCCGAACGGCTGCGGCAAATCGAACATTGTCGATGCGGTCCGCTGGGTTATCGGGGAGCAACGTGCGCGCATTCTCAGATCGGAAAAGATGGAGGACATCATCTTCAACGGCACGTCCGGACGTCGTTCGCTCGGCATGTCAGAGGTATTGCTCACGATCGAGAACACACGGGGAATCCTTCCTACGGAATACAGTGAAGTAACGATTGGACGGCG
>JACZYK010000023.1:17471-18074 GCA_022571135.1 Bacteroidota bacterium | reverse complement strand
GAATCCACTATCTGGAGAAAGATTGTCAGAAGAAATTGCGGCCAGTTTCCCCTTCAAATCCAACACTTTCCAGAGTGAGGGCGCCAACATCCACTATGTGGATGAAGGCAGCGGGCCACCGATTCTCATGGTACACGGCAATCCTACCTGGAGCTATCTGTATCGCAAGATGATTCCGCCGTTGGTGGCCGCAGGGCACCGCGTTATCGCGCCGGATCTGATTGGCTTCGGAAGATCAGACAAGCCCGCCAAACGCTCGGATCACTCCTACCAATTTCACGTCGACTCGATGATGCAATTCGTCACCAAATTCGACTTGAAGAATGTCACGCTGTTTTGCCAGGACTGGGGTAGCTTGATCGGATTCCGGCTCGTCACGGGCGCACCCGATCGATTTGCTCGTGTCGTCGCCGGTAACGCCGCGTTTCCCTCTGGCCCAGGCGATGACGGTCTTATAATCGGAGGTCAATGGAACCAACCGGACCCGAATGCGAAACTCAAGTTCGAAGATGGTTTCAGGGGGTGGTTGAAGTACAGTCAAACCGTGCCCGAATTCGACTGCGGCGTCATACTGCAAGTCGCAACCATACGCGAACTGACCGG
>JACZYK010000023.1:0-17461 GCA_022571135.1 Bacteroidota bacterium | reverse complement strand
ATTGGATGCATATCGTGCGCCGTTTCCAGATGAGCGCTACACGGCTGGTGCGCGGGTCTTGCCGACATTGGTCAGGAGTCAGCAGGCGACGAATCGCGAGGCCTGGAAAGTACTCGAAGAGTTCGACAAACCTTTCCTCACGACGTTTAGCGATAGCGACCCCATAACATCAGGGGGCGAAAAAGCATTTCAGACACGCGTACCCGGTGCCAAAGATCAGCCACACACCATAATCAAGCGCGCCGGACACTTCCTTCAAGAAGATGCCTCCGAACAACTCGCAACGCTCATCAACAGCTTGATAGCCGCTAATCCTACACCCGCAACAAAACGTCAGACTCATGAATAATGACGAGCCTGTCGGACAGATCTAGCTTAAGCGCGAATCGCGCGTGCAGCGCATGACGGTGAATTTGTTCAAGCGGTTTATTCAATGTAAATGTTATTCCGGTTTTCTGCGGGATTATTTCCAGAGTAGAAATAAAAGGGGAAATCGCGATAATGTAGGCGGAGGCGGAACTCCCAGATTATCCCTCTAGGAATCCCGCCATGAAGCGAAAAAAAACACCGCCCAAAAAGTCGGCAGCAAAACGGAATTCTGGTCGTCCAGCAAAAAAAGACCGCCCCATCACGCCTGAAATTCTTGAACAAATCGGTCAGTGGTTTCACACAGGAGATAAGAGTTCGCGTCTTTTCAAGACCGTCACCACAGGGTGTTCGACGCGTCCGGCTCGATCAAACGGAGCTACTGCACCGTAGCGAGGCATTCGATTTCGACCAGTGCTCCAAGCGCGAGTCCGTCGGCTCCGAAAGCGCTCCGGGCCGGTTTGTGTCCGGGGAAGAACGTCACGTAGACTTCGTTCATTGCCGACCACTCGGCGATGTCCTCGATCATCACCGTACACTTGACGATATCCTCCATGGACGAGCCGTACTTATCGAGGGTGGCCTTGATGTTTTCAAGGGTCTGACGGGTCTGACCCTGGATGCCGCCCTCGGCCAGGTCGAGGGTGCCCGGAAGGACGCCGATCGATCCGGAGAGGTACAGCATATGGTCGACGCGGACGGCATCGGAGAATGGCAAACCCTGGATACCCTCCTCCGGGTATTGAACCGTCGGGCCTTCGTCCATGTCGGCGTCCGGCGCCCGGCAGGCGGAGGCCAGCAGCAACAGGGTCAGCAGCGAGATTGTTTTCATCGCATCACGGATCTGATTGTTGGTGGAGTCGAGCTTACTGTCGGGACGCCATCTCCATATAGTCCAGTGCGAGATTGGACAGGGTTCGAACGCCCAGTTTCATCCCGGATTCGTCGACGAAAAAGTCCGGCGTGTGATGGGGCGCGGCTTCACTGGCCGAAACGCTAAGGGGTTTTCCACCCAGAAAGTAGAACAAACCGGGCACCTCACGGGCGAAATAGGAAAAATCCTCAGCGATCGTTAAGGCATCGATCAGTTCAACATTTTTCTCTCCGGCGGTTTCGTGCAATGACGGCAGCATCTGTCGGACCAGGTCTGGATCGTTGTACGTGATCGGATAGGATGACGAATAGGGAATAGTGACCTCGGCGCGGGCGCCGGCGCTCTTCACCGCCGTTCTACGAATCCGTTCGTGGATCGTCTGCCGCATTTCCTCGTCGAGAGCCCGGATCGTCCCCAGCATCACAAGTTTTTCGGGGATGATGTTCGAACGGACTCCACCGTGGATACTTCCGATGGTTACCACTGCGGCGTTTTTAGTCAGCGGCATCTGGCGGCTGACGATGGTCTGCAGGCCGTTGATGATCTGCGCGGCCGTAACAATCGGATCGACTCCTCCCCAAGGCCGGGATCCATGGGTCTGCTTCCCGTGAACGATGATCTGAAAATCGTCTACGCTCGCCATGATTCCGCCGGGCCGGTACCCGATCTTTCCGACATCTCGCGCCGCGTCGATATGCAGACCGAAGATGACGTCCACCTCAGGATCGGTGAGTACTCCCTCTTCGACCATCATCTCGGCGCCGCCGCCCTCTCCGTTCGGCGCTCCTTCCTCCGCCGGCTGGAAAATGAATTTAACCGTGCCGCGCAGGTCATCCTTCATGCGGGAAAGCGTGCTCGCGACGCCCATCAGCATGGCGACATGCGTGTCGTGTCCACAGGCGTGCATGACGCCCACATCCTGATCGTTATAAACGTCGCGAACCTTCGAGGCGAAGGGCACGTCGACCCGCTCGGTGACGGGGAGCCCGTCCATATCCGCCCGAAGAGCGACGACCGGCCCTGGATGGCCTCCGTGGAGGATACCGATGACGCCGGTATGCGCAATGCCTGTCGATACCTCGAGACCGAGCGTTCGGAGATGTTCGGCGACCAGGGCGGAAGTCCGGAATTCTCTATTCGAAAGCTCCGGATGCTCGTGCAGATCCCGCCGCCACTCGATCACCCGGTCTTCGATATCGTCAGCCAGACGATCCACAAGCCCTCGAAAGGCGGCCTGACCGGCGGCAGTGCCCGGAACGAAGATCATGGCTGCAACGGACAGGAGTAAAAGTGATTTCAGGGTTCGCATGGCGCCTCCAATTGCGTTATGACGGAGCGGTATATAACATTATGACGGATACTATGCCACCGGGATTCGCACCGGGCCACTAGAGTCCGTCTCAGTTCTTCTCGATCTTCACAGCGGTTCCGTAAGCGACCAGTTCTGCGGCAGCCGCCATGACGGGCGAGGTGACGAAGCGAACGGTGACGACGGCATCGGCGCCCAGGCGTCCGGCATCGTTCTCCATGCGAAGAATGACCTCGTTGCGCGCCTCGGTCTGCAATTCGGTGTATTCTTTGATTTCCCCTCCCACGATTTGCCGGAGCCCCGCGATGAGATCCTTTCCGATGTGCTTGGCACGGATCGTGTTGCCTTTTACGAGGCCGAGACTTTCAACAATGCGATAGCCCGCAATCGTTTCGGTATTTACGATGAGCATGGTTTACGTAGTTGGATTAAGAATATTCAAGTGTCGTCTCTCAGCGACCGGTCATTTTGACGGTCCTCGATGCGCTTCACGATTATGGAGACGATCAGGAGCCCCAATCCTAGAATCGCCGCGCCGAGTCCCAGCTGGATGACGAAAGGTAATTGCCGAAACAACGGCCAGAGTCCGCGAAGAGGCGGAATCATGTAACAGATCAAAATCAGAACGCCCAGGCCGATCAGAGCGAATCCCAGGTGGCGAATCTTTCACATCATGGCTCTGCTGCGTTTTTTTTGCGCGTATCGCTGATTCGTTCGAGTATCAGGGACAGCACTTCCGCCTCGCCGTTTCGCCCTGTCGGATTCTGATTCCATCTGGTGGACGTCTTTTCAAAATACAATCGCGATCCTGGGGAATTTACTCTTCCGACGGTCTCATTGTTACGCCTCCAGAAACCAATGTGTGGCGCTTGTGGCAAGGCCTCGGGCGACGGGGCTCGCCTGGCAACGTCGACCGCTACAGCATCTCGAACAGCGCCGTGAAGTGTCTGAGCCGCTCGGGCTGCTCGATAATCCGAACGCCCCGCAACTCGCTGCGACGTCGGTGAACGTCCTTGATGCAATCGACGACGTAGTCTATCTGGCTCTTCGTGTAGGTTCTTCTCGGGATGGCCAGGCGCACGAGTTCATAGTCCGAGTAAAAGTTCTCTCCCGTCTTGGGATCCCGGCCACCGAACATGACCGATCCGATTTCGACGCCCCGAATTCCGCCGGTGCGATAGAGCTCAACGACGAGTGCCTGTCCTGGATACTCTTCGACCGGAAGATGAGGAAGCATCGCTTTCGCATCGATATAGATTGCATGGCCACCCGGCGGTTGAATGATCGGCACGCCGACTTCCGAGATCTGCTCTCCCAGATAGGACGTGGATGAATGGCGGTATTCCTGATACCTCAGATCTAGAGCTTCATAAAGACCGATAGCGATAGCCTCCAGATCTCGGCCTGCCAGGCCACCGTACGTCGGGAAGCCCTCGGTCAGCACCAGTAATTCTTCTTCCTGGCGAGCGACCGCGCTGTCGTTCGTACACAGGAATCCTCCGATGTTTGCCATCCCGTCCTTCTTGGCGCTCATCGTGCACCCGTCCGCGTATGAAAACGTCTCTCTGGCGATATCGAGCAACGCGGTGTCCGCGTAGCCTTCTTCCCGACTTCGAATGAAAAAGGCGTTTTCGGCAAACCGGCATGCATCGATATAGAACGGGATTTCGGCTTCCCGACAGATTTCGGAGGCCGCCCGGATGTTGGCCATGGATACGGGTTGGCCGCCCCCGCCGTTGTTCGTGATGGTCATCATCGCGAACGGAACCGAGCCATTCTTCTCGGAAAGCTTTTTTCGCAGGGCATCAAGATCGATGTTGCCCTTGAACGGATGCGGAACGTCGAACGCTTTCGACTCCGGGCACGGCAGATCCAGCGCCGTCGCTCCGGCAGCCTCGATGTTCCCCCGCGTCGTGTCGAAGTGCGTATTGTTCGGAATCGTATCTCCTGCTTTCACGAGCGTTGCGACGAGAATTCGCTCGGCCGCGCGACCCTGATGCGTCGGAATCACGTGCTGAAATCCGAAAATATCCCTGACTGCCGCCTCAAAGCGATGGTAGCTGGGACTACCGGCGTACGATTCGTCTCCGCGCATGATGCCCGCCCACTGTTCGGCGCTCATGGCACCGGTTCCGCTGTCCGTCAGGAGATCGATGAGTACGCCCTCGGAGGGAACGCGAAACAGATTGAATCCGGCGTCTTTCAGGTACGCTTCGCGCTCATCGGGCGTCGTCATATTGATGGGTTCGACGACTTTGATTCGAAACGGCTCTATGATTCGGTCTGTTGGAGAGCTCATCTGGACTGTGCTGGAACGTGGCGATGGAGTGATATGGCTGATTAAACCCCCAAGAAGCGTCGAGGATCGAAGAAGAATATCCGAAGCGGGGCGTTGAGAAGACGAGCGGATGGAGAGTTCATTTCAAGCGTTTCTGAACACCGCCACGATCTGGTCTTCTGCGCTGATCCAGATCGGCGGAACGTTTCGCAGATCCTCGGCTATCGAAATATCCACGCCGCCAAGACCGCGTTTTCTCAACCACCCGAAAAGTCCGGGCGCGATTCGATACGCAAGATTTTTTATCGTTTCGGCCGATCGAAGCGCCAGCGTCCGATTCTCTGCGTGGGAGAAAGACACGATGCTCTCGAGTTTCAGTCCGAGGTCAGTGGCCGCCTTTTGGCACCACTCGGCTCCGACGAACGAGATGTGCTCAGGTATCATGCAGTACCAGTATCGGCTCCCCATCAACCTCCAGGATCGGGCCTCGGTATTGCCGGTTCCGACGATTAGGAGGCCACCGTCTTTTACCATAGAGACCATTCGCTCGAGAAACGCTCTCGGGTCCGACATATGTTCGATGACGTCGAATGCAACGACGATGTCGAATCTGGATGAGCTTTCCCGCATCTCCTCGAAGTCGTAGGCGATGATGTCGATCCCACGGCCACGGGCTATCTGAGCTGCATTAACGTTGATCTCGACTCCGAACCGCTCCCAAGCGGATCCCAGATGGCTCAGGAATCCTCCGTCGAAGCAACCGATGTCGAGAACGGAACCGGTCGATGCATGCCTCAGGGCAGCCGCACGGCCAATTCTCCAATCCGGCCGGTCCTCGGGAATCTTCGTCCAGTGGTCAAGTTCGGCCAGTTGATAAAGTTCGTCCAGCCTCTTTTTCGGCAGACGCGGCCACCGAAACGAGACCCGGCACGAATCGCATCGGTACAGGAATCCCCCGTCGATCGGCTTGTCGAGCTTACGTCCGCCGAACTCGTATCCCATCGGGATCGGGCCGACGGCTCGCGGGGACTCTGAGCCGCAGGAGATGCACCGTATATCGGTCGGGTTCTGGTTCGGCATGGAAATGATTGGTAGCGCCTGGCAACTCGATCCGATAATACAGAATACAGACCTAACGGAGCATTCCCGTCAGCGTTTGCCCTTCTGATAGACGTAATTTCCCAACAAAGGACTTTAGGATACTTGGTCATGCCGGCCGATGGTTATCGATGACCTGTTCGAGTAATTTCGCGGCTACTCCAGTATCAGCACCCGGCGTTTCTCGACGGTGTCGCCGCTGACCGCATCCGTGAAGCGGACGACCAGCACGTAGGTGCCTGGTGTCTCTTCGGTCGCATCCAGGATCAGATACTGACCGTGTTCGGCCGATGTGCCGCTACCCTCAAATCGCACGGATACGCCGTCGCTGGATCGTCGACCGAAGATGCGGTTGATCAGGTTTCCGAGTCCACCTTCGTCCTTATTCTCGACGAGCGCCGCCTCGATCGCATACTTCGAGAGATCATCGGTCCCGATCGTCAGGTTGTAGGCTTCCAGGTAGAAGTAGAGCGGTTGATCCGTTCGAAAAACGCCCCATGGCGCCGGCTGGATGATGAGGTCATTTCTTTGGATGAATCCTTCCGGAACTGGTTCGCCTTGCTCGGCCTCTTCTATGTTGTAGGCTAGGAGAATATCGCTCGTCGCGAGGCCGGACGCCCCCCAATCCGGAGCTTCGACCTCGGAGCGGTGGAATCCGACGATGGCGCCCGTCTCGGTCTCGAACTCGACCGAAAGGAAATACGCGCCGGGCGGAGCCGTAAGCCCATGGACGTCTATCCACGTCGTGGTCTCGTTGAACTCTAGTATCTGGTAGGATTCGAGTAAAGAAACATCCTTCCGTTTCTCCTCCACCACGCCGACCGAATCCGTTAGCAGAAACGCACCCGTCTTGAGCGGCATCCTGAGGCCACCTCGCCGGGGCTTGTACGGAACCTGAACACCGAAGGGGACAAAGATGTCGGTGAGACCGTCTTTGCCTTTGAATCGGCTCACGAGGTACGGAAACTCGACCCGCGCGACATTCGGATCGTGATCGAACCGCTCCGGTGTCTTGCGTATCGTGTTCCTCGAAATAATCACGTAGTCGTATTTGCCCCAGTCTGTCATCGCTATGGCCGACGGGCTGTACGATCGATACTCCTCCATCTCGACCGGCTTGTCAAAAACGAACTTGTAGTCCCCGTAGTCCCAGATATTGAACGATTCCGCGTCGTCTCCTGCGAAAAAGCCTCTGTCCCGGTCCACCCTTATGACCACATCCTGCAGCGGCTCGCCATACCGGACATAGATCCTCCCCTGCTCCGTATCCCAACCGACGGAGCCCGAGGGCATGCCGCCAAACGCGAGATCGGCGTATACCATGCGGGCGAAGTGCTCGAGTCTGCGTTCATTGATCTCGGTGAGCAGGCGCGGGTCCCGGCTTTCCCAGTAATTGTCCGTAATCGCGTCGGTTCGCGGCTGATCGGCATCGGGTCGAAGAATGGGCGCGACAGACTTGAATACGAGAGCTTCTTCTTCGTTCATCAGAGACAGAGCCCTGTCGAAGTATCGCCCGGCGTCTTCCTGACTGGCGTCACGGAACGCAACGTATCCCATATACAACAACATTTCGGGGCTATCCGTCATGTTGCTCCGCATGGTTTTCAACAGCTCCCCAAAAGCTTCGTAGTCTTCCCGGAGAGCAAAAACAGAGGCCAGCCATCGATACGTCGATTTTCGAGTAGGATCAGAGGAAATTGCTCGACCGAAATACAAGACGGCCTTGTCGGAATTCTCCCTGGCTCTGTCGGAAAGATCCAATTCTGGCATCTGGGTGCGAAGCCAGCTGATGTCGAATATATCTGCACGGTTGGGTACGCTTCTGAACCGGGGAAACGTGATCGCTTTGTGGTACTCCCGGAATTCCCTGTAGGCCCTTATCGCGATTTCCTCATTGGCCGCCGCACTGGTCGAATCGATGTCCAGTATGTGGTTGGCGAGATTGATCCTTCGCTGCTCTCTAACGAACGGAAGGAATCCCGAAGTTGCTGATGGCATGAGTTCCAGTTTCATTTCCAGGTAGGCGACATTTTCCGGTTCGAGATCGATGGCCCTGTCGATGGCCTTTCGCGCGCGATCCATGTCGGCAACGGACGAATCCGCAAGCGCCGTCGCAAGGAGAAAATGGATTTCGGGATTATTTCCGTCCCTGGAAACAGCTCGGTCCAAAATCGTGACGGCGTTGCCCGGTCGGCCCTCGGCGAGCTCGGATTTCGCCCGCTCGAGTAGAACGGACGCATCTTGAGCCTTCGAATCCCGGGGGCCCGTTCCGACGAGCAGGATGAGAAGTACGGCGACGAAACGCATAGGACCGATCGCAATGACTGGATAGCGTCAATGTATCAAATCTTGCATCCAAACGTCCCCGAGACGCGATCACTTGGTTGCTGGCACCCTCTTCCGCGCTGCCCAGTCGTAGGCCACGGCGTTATTTCGGCACTGATGGCACTTCGTTCTGCGCTCGGCCAACGCTGCCGGAGGACCGGAACTGCGTTCGAGATCGACGTATTCCGGCAGTACAAGGTGCCTGCGCGTAACATCAAAGAGGCTTTCGATGAACAGTGGGTGGTCGTTCAGGCCGGTCATGACCTCGAAACGCTCGATTCCAGCCTCTTCTGCTTCAGCCCGAACTTCGATGTCGAGTTCAAAAGCGGTTTCGACATGGTCGCTGACGAAGGCGACAGGAATGACCAGCACATTCTTGACGCCGCGCTCGGCCATTTTTTTAAGCGCATTTGGTGTGGACGGCGTGAGCCACTCGGCGGAACCTACCTTGCTCTGAAAGGCCACCTCGTACGGGAGATCGAATCCTCTGAGCCGCATGACGTCATCGACGGTCGCGTGGACCAGGCAGCAGTAAGGATCTTTCCGAACGGTCATCTCCTTGAGTGGAGTGCCGTGAGCGCTGAACAGAAGCTGCACATTTTCCCGCTTCTCCTTTGGAAATCGCTCCAGGGTCTCCTCGATCCGGGCGTTGATGGCGCGTACGTATACGGGGTGGGCTGCGTACTCGTAGACCGAGACGGTCGGGAGAGCCGGAACTGTTTCGGCCTCCTCCAGCGCGTGCCAGTACCCGAGAGACGCCCCTGTGGTGGATTTGGAGTAGTGTGGATAGAGGGGAAGCAGAACGACTTTTGTGACACCGTCCGCCCTCATATCAATCGCTGCCTGCTCGCTGGACGGCTGGGCGTAGCGCATGGCCCGATATACCTTGAAACGCACCGACAGGGATTCGCCGAGTTCCTGATTGAGGCGCTTTTCTAGCAGTTCCGCCTGCCGTTCGGTGTGCGGATTGATGGGCGAAGCGCCGCCGATCAGGGCGTACCTTTCTCGGACGGACTTCGACCGCTTTCTCGCGACGAATCGACACAATATGTGCCGTAGTGCTCCCTTGAGGGGGATGTCGATGATGGCCGGATCCATGAACAAATTGTACAGGAACGGCTCAATCTCATCCAGATTTCTGGGACCTCCAAGATTGAACAATACGACTCCGACTGTGTCGCCGGCTTCGATCAAAAGCGGCTCGGTAGGGTAATAAGCGCCGGTTACAAGACGTTCGTCGTACCTATATACACGAAGGTAATCGCGAGGCGTCATGGAATTCAGATCTGGGTTGTTACTTGAGATTCGGCCAGTTGACTCGATATGGAGTGGACGGCCTCAACGAACACCGCTGCCCGGTCCGGATCGTGTTCGGGCATCATGCCATGGCCGAGGTTGGCGATATATTGCTGCACGCCGAATCCCTCAATCATGCGGCGAACCTCGCTGCGGATAACATTTTCCGTCGCGAACAGGACCGCCGGATCCATATTTCCCTGAAGCGTAATGCGCTCTTGTGTCCGCACCCTGGCCTGCGCGGGATCGATAGTCCAGTCCAGAGAAATCACGTCGTAGTCGCTCTCGACCAGATCCTCAAGCGCATAATGGGCTCCCCGTGCGAAGACCGTAAGAGGAACCTCGGGGTGCGCCGCCTTGAGCGCCGAAGCGATTCGCCTCAGCTGAGGAAGTTCGAAGCGGCGGAACATATCGGGTCCCAGAAGACCGGCCCATGAATCGAAGAGCTGGATCATCTGAGCTCCTGCCTGAATCTGACGCAGGAGATACTCGATCACGACGTCTGTCAGTTTGTCCAGAAGCTGGCGAGAAGCTCTCGGCTCGAGGTGCAGCCAGGAACGGGCTCTGGAGAACGACTTGCTTCCACCTCCCTCTACCATATAGGCCATGAGGGTCCACGGGGCACCGGAGAAACCGATCAGGGGCACGCATCCCTCGAGATCATTTCGCGTGACCCGAATGGCGTCGAATACATAACCCAGTTCCTCGTCGACGTCCGGAGATCTCAACCGTGACAGGTCGGCAGGACTCACGATGGGGTCCGGGAGGACAGGGCCTGTACCCGCCACCATTTTCACGTCCATTCCCATGGCTATCGGGACGACGAGAATATCGGAAAAGACGATGGCGGCGTCGATCTCAAAACGGCGAACGGGCTGAATGGTCAGTTCCGATACCAGATTCGGCATCCGGCAGGTCTCGAAGAAAGTGTATCCTTCGCGGGCCGCCCTGTATTCGGGTAGATACCGGCCGGCCTGTCGCATCATCCATACCGGAGCGCGTTCGACGGCTTCTCCGCGGGCTGCACGAAGAATGAGGTCGTTCTGAAGAGTGGGAAATGAATCTATGGTCATTATGATCTGTTCGTACTCAGTGCGGATTGTTCGAACGATGGCGAGTTTGTGATGGCCCGTATCAGCGAATCCGGATCGGGATACTCCGCTACCGCATCCGGGGACCAGCCCAGCGACCGAAGAGTGTCGGCAGTCGTCCGGCCGATGGCGGCCTTGCGGATGACCGACCAGTCCATTCCGGGCACTCGCAATGCCGTTTCCGTCCCTCTCGGGCTGAAAAAAACGGCCCAGTCCGCACGGGGTTTTCTGCTCAATTCGAACGGAACCATGGGGTAGGACCTGTAGAGAGTCAATAAATGAACGCTGATTCCGTTGGATTTCAGTACGCCCGACAACTCCGGTCTGTGTGGCTCGCCGGCGAGGAAGAGTACCCGTCCAACTCCCGATTCGATAACCGAGGCCGCCAGAGCCGAAGCGTGTCCTGTCTCTTTCGAATCGACGTTTATGCCCAGGTTGGACAACGCCTCTGCGGTTGCGGGTCCCACGGCGAACCAGGTCGCAGAAGGATAGATCTGAAGCAGCTCCGCCACTTTTTCCGGCCACCGCGCGAGCGCTTCCACGCTTCGCCGACTCGTGACCACGACGGCATCGACCTCGGCAGGAAACGGGGGCATATTATCGAGATACTCTGTCGAGAGCACCGGAACGCTAACGGGTTGAAAACCGGCTCGCTGAAAGGCGCGAACGAATCCATCGTCGTTCTTAGCGCTCCGGAACAGCCATATGGATGATCTTATGGCCAAAGTCAGTCGTGGTCCTCCGAACCCCGAATCTCGGTCAGGATTTTGTCTGCACCGCGATCCAGAAGCCTATTGGCAAGAGCCAGGCCGAGCGATTCCGGATCGGTTTCCGCGCCCGTGATTTCGTCGCGCAACATCGTCTTGCCGTCAAGCGATCCGACGCATCCGGTGAGTTGGATCCGACCCTCGGAATCGAAGTGAGCGTGCGCACCGACCGGCACCCGGCATCCCCCTTCGAGCCGATGCAAGAACGCCCGCTCCGCACGAACCGCCTTACTCGTTGGTCCGTGGCTCAGCAAAGAGGCGGCGATTTTCGCGATGTCCGTCCGATCGGCGGAGGCCACGACGCCCAGCGCCCCCTGACCGACGGCGGGGAGAAGAATCGAGGGACTGAACCGTGCACTAATTCGCTCCTCCAGTCCCAATCTCCGGATCCCGGCCTCGGCCAGAATGACGCCGTCCAGATTCTCCGTCTCCAGCTTGCAAATTCTGGTTTCCACGTTTCCTCGTATAGAGACCACATTGATGTCGCTTCGCCAGGCCTGTACCTGTGCGGATCTTCTCGGGGAAGAAGTACCCAGGAATGCGCCCTGTGGCAGATCGTCGACGTCTGCAACAGCAGGGTCCCTGGCGACCAGGACATCCCATGGCTCGGCCCGCTCCGATACCGCGACCAGTGCCAGTCCGTCCGAAAGCTCTGTCGGAAGGTCTTTCAGCGAATGGACTGCCAGATCGATCCGTCCGTCCATCAAGGCCTTATCGAGTTCAGCTGTAAAGTATCCTTTGTCCCCGAGTTCCTGGAGCGGCGTATCGAGGCGGCTGTCACCGGTCGTGACGACGATCTCGAGCTCAGAAGCAACACCTCCTTTTTCCAGCAGAGACGCTATGTGCCGTGACTGCCACAGAGCGAGGGCGCTCCCCCTGGTGCCGATGAGGATCGATTTACCTCTGCTAGCTGACCACATCGTGCTCATCAACTTGTCGGCCGTTTAAATCTTCGCAATGGGATCGATCAAACACTTCATTGAGAAAAGCGATTCGAGACGCGAAATCGGCATCGCCGGCCGCCATCGTTTTCAAATGAACGATCGGGATGGCCAGCAGCTTCTGCATGATCGACCTCGTTAGCCGTTCTACGTTTTCATGTTCCGACTCCGCGACGCGATGCAGATTGCGCTCGACTTCCCGCCTTCTGACCGCTTCGAACGTCTCATGGAGCGTCTGGATCGCGGGCTGAACCGCCAGGTGTCGGTTCGCCCAGTCCATGATGCCCTGGACGGCGTTCGAGCAGATGGCTCTCGCTTCTGCCAGATCCTTGCTCAGCGTGGAATTCCCGGATCCTCTCGGGCCGAGGAGGGCGTCGATATTCAGTACGTCATATCCCGGCAGGTTCGAGATCGACGGCTCGACGTTTCGCGGGACAGCGATGTCCACGATGAGCGTCTGGGTCTGAGGCGACGTCTGCGATAATAACTTTTCGGTCAGTACGAATTCGGACGCTCCTGTGGTCACGAACACGATATCCACTTCCGATGCGCAGCGGATCCGGTTTTCCCAATCTATATCTTCAAACTCAAATTTGGCGGCCAATTGGCGGGCACGGGACCTGGTTCTATTGGCCACGTAGCATTGCAGAGGAGAGCGCATGGCAAGCTCCCGGATGAGAAGCGACCCCATATTCCCTCCTCCGAGGACGAGCGCCGTCAGAGAGTTCTGCGAACGGGTCTCTATCTCCAGGCGGCTGAGTGCCGTCTGAATCGCACTGCGGGCCACGGAGGCTCCGTAAAGGCCAAGCCCCGTCTCCGTAATCGTTCTCTTTGCCGCGGCGAATGCGCCGTGCATCAGTCTGTGCATCCACGGGCCCAGGTTTTCTGCGGCCACCGCCAGGCGGTAGGCCTCTTTCGATTGCGCCAGTATCTGGCTGTCACCCAGGCTCTGGGAGCGCAGGCCGGCCACCACTTCAATGATATGGGTAACCGCAGCCTCGCCCTCGTATTCAAAGGCCATTGGCTCGGGCCATGGGCCGCATTCCGCATCGATCGCCCGACGAACGACGGCTACGTCCTTATGTGTGCCGTGCACGTAGACTTCCGTGCGGTTGCACGTCGAGAGGACGAGCCACTCCGTCCTCCGAGGAACCGTGGCGCCGGCGTACAGCCTGGAGAGGGTTTCATTGGAAAACTCGAAGGCTTCCCTGACAGCGACGGGCGCCGTTTCATGATTCAGACCGAAAACGAAGTAAGGCATTTTTTTGTGATGCTGAATAATCTATCCTGAATACACCCTTTTTAGGTGTTTTTCGGCTTTTTCGATAAATGTGTTGATAGTGATCTCAGAGTGTGCGAGCGAGAGAAAGCTGCACTCGAACGGGCTGGGTGCGAGGTAAATTCCGTCGTCGAGCATGCCGTGGAAGAAGGACCGGAATCCGGCCGTGTCCAGGTCGTCGGTATCGGCTACCGAGTTGACCGGACTCTCCTTAAAGAAGATCGAGAACATGCTGCCGACCCTCTGGACCGTGACGGGGAAACCGTTTGTCTGAATGACCAGGTTGAGGCAACTCTCCGTGAGGTGGCCGTAATGCTCGAGCGTATCGTACGCGGCGTCGTCGAGAAGATTCAGCGTGGCGATTCCAGCTGCGACGGCCACTGGATTTCCACTCAGCGTACCAGCCTGATATACGGCACCGGATGGAGCGATCTGCTCCATGATTCTCCGCGAACCACCGTATGCGCCGATCGGAAAGCCTCCTCCTATGACCTTTCCGAACGTGACGAGGTCCGGTTCGATACCGAATCGTTCGACCGCCCCCCCTCGGGCGATCCGAAATCCGGTCATCACCTCGTCGAAGATCAGGAGAGCGCCGTTCTCATCGCAGAGCCGTTTCAGATCGTTCAGGAATGATCCCTCGGGTGGGATGCATCCGGCATTGCCTCCTACTGGTTCAACGATGACGCAGGCGATTTCGTCCGTGTATTCTTGGAAAAAGCCTGCAACGCTGTCTGCGTCATTGAACCGGGCGACCAGCGTATCTCGTGCAACGGACGAGGGTACACCTGGTGAATCAGGCTCTCCGATGTCCAGCGTACCGGATCCGGCGCCGATCAGGAAACAGTCGGCATGGCCATGGTAGCACCCGTCAAATTTCAGAATACGGTCCCTTCCCGTGAAGGCCCGCGCAAGACGGACTGCGCTCATGGTGGCTTCCGTACCACTGTTGACGAGCCTGACCATTTCGACCGGGGGAACCCGCTCGATGATCATCTCCGCAAGCTTTGTTTCTGCGGCCGTCGGTGCTCCGAAAGAAAATCCACGAATGAGTGCCTCCTGAACGGCTTCCACTACATCCGGGTGTGCGTGGCCGGCGATAAGCGGTCCCCAGCTACCGAGGAAATCGATGTACCGATTCCCGTCCTCGTCAATTACGAAAGCTCCCGAGCCCTCCTTTATGTAAACGGGTGAGCCGCCAACGCCTCGGAAAGCCCGCACGGGTGAGTTGACTCCTCCCGGAAGCACGCGCCGGGCGTCGGCAAACAGCTGACGGCTCTTCGGTCTGGTCTCTATATCAATCGTATCTGAATTCACTAATACTCTCCCCTTTGAAGCAGTCCGCCCGCTTCCTCGGCGAAATAAGTAAGGATGATGTCGGCGCCGGCCCGCCTCATGGAAGTAAGCGTCTCCATCATGATCCGATCGCCATCGACGAACCCGGCGGCTGCCGCTGCCTTGATCATGCTGTATTCGCCGGACACGCTGTAACAAGCGACGGGAACGTCTACCGTATCCGCGACTTCTCTAAGGATGTCCAGGTACGCGAGGGCCGGCTTGACCATGATGATGTCCGCTCCCTCTTCCACATCGAGCAGGGCTTCGCGCAGCGCCTCCCTTCGGTTGGGCGGATCCATCTGATAAGCACGGCGATCCCCGAACTTCGGGGTGGACTGGGCGGCGTCTCGGAACGGTCCGTAATAGGCTGATGCGTATTTAACGGCATAGCTCATGAGCGCCACATCCGAGAAGCCCTCCTCGTCGAGGGCGGTGCGGATTGATCCCACTACACCGTCCATCATGCCCGAGGGAGCGACCATGTGGGCGCCGGCGCGGGCATGGCTCACGGCCTGCTTCTGGAGAAGCGGGAGCGTCCTGTCGTTGTCCACGCTCTCCCCGCGAAGTACGCCGCAGTGTCCGTGGTCCGTGTATTCGCAGAGACACACGTCGGTCGCAACGTACAGATCCGGGTATCGACTTCTCAGGTGCCTGACTGCAAGCTGGATGATTCCTCCATCGTGCAGGCTGTCGCTGCCCTCGGCGTCCTTGTATTCCGGGATGCCGAAAAGGATAACCGAGCGAATGCCCACCTCGACGAGTCGATCCACGGTTTCGTCGATACGATCGATCGAATGGTGATACATGCCGGGCATCGACGGGATTTCCGTCAATACCTCCTTGCCCGGGACCACAAACAACGGCATCATAAAGTCGTCGGCGTGCAGTCGGGTCTCGCGAACCAGGCTCCGGATGGCCTTTGAAGACCGAAGGCGGCGGGGTCGATGGGCGAGATCAGGGAGTAGGCTCATCACGAATGGTTTTTTGCGCAGCAATGTATTTACCGATCGTCTCGGAAATCTTGTAGCTGAAGTGAATCGTGTCCGATACCGAGATGCCGGATCTGTAGTTGCCCGCAAAGAAGAGCCCCGTATGGCGTTTCTCCAATGCCGTAAGGGCGTTCTTTACGGCGCCGTATCCGAGGTTGTATTGCGGAATCGCGGCTGACCACCGGGTCACGTGACGGAAAACACTTCGCCCGTGAATGTCGAGTAGATCCCTCAAATCGTCCTCGGCAGTCCGGATGATTCTCTGGTCGTCGCCGTTGGTCATTTCGGGCTGTTGGGATCCTCCGACGAAGGCCGTGATGAGGACGTGTCCGTCCGGAGCGCGTCCTTCGAACAGCGTAGAAGTGAACAGCGCTCCGAGAATGTTTCTTTTCTCGATGGACGGGACGAGGAGTCCGAACCCGTCGAGAGGATGCCCTACGTCATCTCTCCTGTAGCCGAGGGCGATGACGCAGAGAGGAGGGTAGTAAACGCCCTGAAGGAGATCGGTCTCGGGTCCCAGCGGTTTCAGTAAATCGGCCTGCTGGAGTCCTCCGCAGTAGACTACCGAAAGAGAGCGAACCGACTGTTGACGGTCTGCTGCATCCGAATACTCGACGGCCCATTCGCGTCCTTCGCGAGCGAAACCTGTAACGGTGCATCCGATCAGAACGGCCTCGCCGAGTTGCCGTGCGAGTTCCCGAGGCAATCGATCGAGCCCTCGGGCGAAGGAGAACATGGGAGCCGCCGACCTGGGTTTTTCGGCGCGGCGCTTGCGCTCACTCGCGCCGCGTATCTGACCAAGAATCAAGCTTCCGTAGCGCTGTTCGATCTCCACCAGCCGCGGGAATACCTGACTTACACTGAGATCCTGAGGCCGCCCCGCATGCACGCCACTCACGAACGGATCGATGGCATAGTCCAAAAATTCTTTTCCCAGTCGCCTGTGGACGAATTCCGCCACGGTTTCTTCTTTCTCCGGGTTTGCCCGGCGAATAAAAGGCTCGGCGGCGAGACGAAGCTTCGCGCGTATGGAAAAGAGGGAAGTTTTGATGAACGCAGGCGGACTCATCGGCATGGCAACCGGTTTCCCGCCGCGAACGATGTAGCGTTTCTTTGCCGATCTGGAGGCGACGATGCGCTCCTCGAGCAGTCCGGCCTCCTCGATCAATTCTCCGACCTCGGGATGGGTATCCCGAACCGTATTCGGACCGCATTCAACCAGAAAGTCGCCATCGCGGTGCGTCTGGATGGCGCCCCCGACGCGTCCCGAGGCCTCCAGAACGAGTACGCTGTTTCCCGCGCGGTTCAGTCTGTGGGCGATCGTAAGACCTGCGATACCGGCGCCGATGACAACCGTGTCGTATACCGGTCGCTCGACGGGAGTATCCGCGGCCAGGACGGCCGCGTCAGACTGTGCGTGAGAAGCGGGCATGGCTCTCCTCCAGATATGCGTCGAAAGTCATCGCGATGTTTCTGATGAACAGGCGTCCCTGCGGCGTCACCTGGAATC